>JBAVVF010000501.1:0-2373 GCA_049697155.1 Anaerolineales bacterium | reverse complement strand
CAATAACAGGAAGAAAGGGAAGAGATTGAGCAGCCAATATTCAAAGAATACCGTGGAACTTGCGCGGAACAATGGGCACACCGTTGCCCGGCTGCTATGGGAGAAGATCATGACCAGTGCATCGCCGCGGGCTCAGCAAATGCTGCTGACCTTCCTGGACCTGCGTGATATGCTGCGGTCGATCACCCCGAAGGAATATGAGGGCTTTATCGAACAGCCGGTAGAACATAAACAACTCGCCGCACAGATCCAGAAGGGGGAAAAGCTCCTGATAGGTCCCGAAAAGGATTTCAACGCAAATGACTCCGAGAATTGAGGCAAGAACTCGGGAGCCTATCGATAAGGAGTCCACTGCACACAGCCAGAAAATGTGAAAGAAATCCCTCGTTTACTATTGCAAGTGATATGAATATGGTTTTGCCAGGAAGATATAGGTTTGATCGTCTACGGTTATAAATTTAGACCCGCGCAATTAACACCCCAATAGATAATGCCTTCTCTGTGCAGATTGTTGGGATTATGACACCAGTTCATTTAACACAGGAGCAACCCGAGTCATCGCATCTTTCCATGTGACGAACTGGGGCAGGAGTGGCTTCAGGTCTCTTGTCCAATCTGCCTTTGCTTTTTCGAGAGCGGCTTTCAGGTTGGCTTCTGAGAGAGTCACATCATGCAGCGCAAGCTTCTTCCTAATCAACTCCTGATTCATCTGAACACTTTGACTGGTCAGCAACCATATATCATAAGCGTCGCGCGCTTTGCTGCGCATGAACAGCGCGCGGACTTTTTCAGCCAGCAGATGTTCAGGGCTGATTACACTTACAACAAAAGGGCGGATATCATCGTATTCGGATGTGACCAGTTCACGCTGCGCAGCCACTTTTTCCTGACGTGTGCTGATGTCCACACGCACCTTGCCCTTGGTACGATCTCGTCCATCATAGAGTGGTCCCTGGTAGCTGACATCAAAACTGTATCCGACATCGGATTGCCATTCGTAGCGGATTTCTGCATTCACGCCAAAGTCGCGTAAATCGCCTAGCACACCGTGCCATAATTCCTGAATAGAAGTAACATTCGCCGGCCCGTTGAAGTCCAGATCCTCAGAGTAGCGATTCCCCTTGTAGACAATCCGCAATGCTGTTCCACCTTTGAACACCAGTGACTGACTCTTGCTGTAAAGTAAAAACAATAGCAAATGCTGAATGTAATCGCGTTCCTGTGCCTGCACGCCAATGCCGTGCCTCTGTGCAAAACGTTGAATCTGCGCGCGCGTGAGCATTAGACCACTCCCTGAGGAAATAAATCTTTCGGTTCGCTGTTGACATATAACTTCCATCGATTGTTGAAACTGCCGCGAGCTGGATTTTGTGGATCAAGTTTCACAGGTCCTTTGGCAGGCTTCAAACTGCCAGTAGGTTGTCCAAGTAGTTCAAGCAAATATCCAAGTCTTGAACGAAGGCTGGCATTCTGCAATCGTTCTGCGTATTCGAGTAGTAGGAGTGTCTCTAGCGAACCCTGAGAAAGAGCAAGCTGCAATGCCTTTGCGACCTCCGATATTCCTCCTGCATATTGAGGCAGACTAAGGCTATCGAGTATAGATTTGGGTTCATCTGCTACCACAACTGGCAATTCAGCCAAAATTTCGCGGCGATATCCGAAGAAAGCCATCGGTCTAAGGGTTACAAATTGAAAGTTCATCTCTCGAAAGGTGATCTCTTTTTTGCGGCGGGTCGTTGCTACAAATGTGGTGCGCGGAGCCTGTTCGGTAAAACCGTGAAAGTGCAAGGCAGACCAGAATGATATGTACGCGGGTGTAGTCAGGTTACAGCCGATATACATGGGATTGGAAAGCACTCTTTCAGGAGTCAGTCCGAGCAAAAGAAACTTGCCTTGTTCGATACGCACCACCAGTCCAGCCTGCTCCATGCGGTCTAATAGACTGAGTGTTTGAAATTTATCCAGCCTGAACAAAGCTGAGATAGTTCGGCTATTAAAAGCAAACAACTCGTCTTGGATGAGCTTTTGTGCTGCTGAAATTGGTGTAATTGGTTGAGCCATATTATCAACTCTATTACATGATTTCAATCCTAATTATACTACGGTTGGGGTGCCCAAAAGATACTTCTACTCTATAAGGCTAACGAAATCTTCTCCGTAGGGCATAAATCTGGTATATGGCCATAAGTTTTCCTCTACCAGATATATGCCACGTCAGGACCGTCTGATTCTACATCCATGTCCGGGTTCATCCCAGCGTGATGACAATGCCTCCCTACCCGTTGCTTTTGGAAATGGGGATTTACATAAACAATCGAAAGTGGATTAGATATTTCCGTTTGAACATCTATGCACATGGCAATGAGACACTTA
>JBAVVF010000500.1:0-3370 GCA_049697155.1 Anaerolineales bacterium | reverse complement strand
CACATATCCCTTTACGGGAACGTTTTATTTCAAAACTCTTTGCAGGTACTCCCTGCAAAGAGAATTTTTTAATCAGGAGCCAACAATATGAAATTCAAACTTGCCGTTGTAACCCTGTGGGCCGAAGATGTATGGCGTACAGCCGATTTTTACCTGGAGGTCCTGGGGTTGACTCTACTGACGGTCGATCGCGGCCGGCCTCACTTCGACCTGGGTGGAGCGTATCTGGTCATCCTGCCGGGGCAGCCGCACAAGGCGGAAGGATCGAGATTCCCTGTGCTTGCGTTCGCAGTCGACGACCTCGAGGCGGCCGTCCAGCAACTGCAATCCCGTGGTGTCGCACTGCCCTGGGGTGTGGAGCAGGACGCCGACTCGTGCTGGGTGATGTTTGACGACCCGGCCGGAAACCTGCTTGAAATCGCGAAGTTTGGAAACAGGCAGCACACCTGAGGTTGAATGCCTTCACTTGCCAAGCCTCACGCGTTCGGTTATCCTTGCACCGGGAGTGGTTAGGTCCCGGTGGGCTTCTAGGTCTTCAAAACCTGTGGCGGGTCGCGTTGCGGGCCGCGGTGGGTTCGACTCCCATCCACTCTCGCCTAATTGACGATAGACGATAGACCATGGTCCATAGTCTATCGTCTCAACCAGGAGTTATATGACTTTACCCGAAATCGACTTGTTAACCAGCCAGGTCTCCCGAATTTTCCGTATCGAAGATATCACGGCAGGTAACCCGAAACAGTGGATTGCACGTTACCACGGCTATCTGCTGAACGAGGACACGGTGGCCGCTTATGATCAACTGGCGGATGCACTGCGCCCTTACAACATCACGCCCCTTTTCCGAAAGGAGTCGGACGACAAGCAGGTCATTTACCTGGTATCCAGCCTGCCTGTTCCCCAACCGTCCGCTCGGCTGTATGTCAACGTCATCCTTTTCATCCTTACCGTATTCAGCATGATGCTGACAGGCGTGGATGTCCCTCCGGAGCTTATCCCGGCCGACGGGGGCTTTCCCTGGGGCTATGTGGCGCGCAATATTTTCACGGGCTGGCCCTTTGCATTGAGCATGATGGGCATCCTGTTTTTCCATGAAATGGGACATTACCTCATGTGCCGGTATTACAAAGTGCCCGCGACACTACCATTCTTCATCCCGGCGCCCTTTCTGAGCCCGCTCGGAACTCTGGGGGCATTCATTGCCATGCGCGGGATTCCAAAGAACAAGCGCGTGCTGTTCGACGTGGGTGTCGCGGGCCCGTTGGCCGGGCTGGTCGTGGCGCTGCCTGTCCTCTTCATCGGGCTGTCGCTTTCACATCTCGGTCCCATCGAACCTGCCCCTTCAGGCATGACCGGCTTTCTGGAAGGGAACTCCCTGTTTTACCTGCTTTCCAAGTATGTGGTTTTTGGGAAACTGCTGCCGGAACCGGTCAACCTTGGCGGCTTGTCGCCGGCAATCTATTGGCTGCGCTACTTTTTTACAGGACAGCCCATTCCCATCCATGGGATGGATGTGCAGCTGCATAATGTGGCCCTGGCCGGCTGGGCAGGACTGCTCGTCACCGCGCTCAACCTCGTCCCGGTCGGCACGCTGGACGGGGGGCACGTGGCGTACGGACTATTTGGCGAAAAGGCCCGCCGGATCTTTCCGGTCGCCATCGGTGTGCTGATTGCACTCAGCGTTTTGCCCTCCCTGTTGACGCTTTCGCTCGGAGCGTTCAACTTTAGCTGGCTCCTGTGGGTATTCATCCTGTTCTGGCTCGGAAATGTCCGCACGCAGCCCCTGGACGATATTACCCCGCTGGATGACACGCGCCGCGGGCTGGGTTTTTTGGTACTGCTGATCTTTATACTGCTCTTTACTCCCATCCCGATGGTGGGCTATTAATGCTTATCTTCCGCAAAGCCTGCCTGGCTCTTCTTTCGGTCTTGTTCCTGACTTCCGCATGCGGGCCTTCCTTACCGACTGATTCCGGCACGCGGACCCCGCGTCCGGAGCCGACCAGGAACGCGTCAGCGAAGAATACACCCGTTCCCAGCGCGAGCAGCCTGCAGGTCGAGAAAGAGTCCCTGCGCGGAGCCCATGTAAACGTCTGGCACCCGTGGTTTGGCGCGGAGGCGAGTCTGTTTGAAGTGCAGGTCGGGAAGTTCAATACCGAAAATGAATGGGGCATCCTCGTCAGGGCGGAAGGCAAGGGCAATTACAGTGAATTGTTCCTGCAGACGCAGGCCGCGCTGGAGGAATCCGGGTACCCCGAGGTGGTGATCGCGTTTCCCGAGCACGCCCTCGAGTGGGCGGATCACGTCGTGGACCTTACACCGTATGTCAGTGATCCGGCATATGGTTTGAAGCCCTCTGAAATTTCGGATTTTCCGGAGGTGATCTGGAAACAGGATGAGGTGGAGGGCACACGTTTCGGCGTTCCCGCGCAGCGGACGGCCCGCTTCCTGCTCTACAATCAAACCTGGGCGCGTGAACTCGGATTCGATTCTCCGCCTGGCACCGCGGTTGAATTCGAACAGCAGGCCTGTGCCGCGCACCAGGCTTTGGGCGCGGATGAAGACGCGGACAACGATGCGCTGGGCGGCTGGCTGATCGACACCGATGCCATGACCCCGCTCTCGTGGATGATCGCTTTTGGCGGCGGCATCCAGGAGGAAGATGGCTATCGCTTTCTGACACCGGCAAATATTGCTGCATTTCGATTTGCCAAAACCCTGCAGCAAAAGAACTGTGCCTGGGTTGCCTCGCCCGACCTGACCGTTCCCGAGCGATTCGCGGCGCGCCAGGCTTTGTTTGTGAATGCCAGCCTCGAGGATCTGCCCGATCAGAGCCGGGCCTTCGCCGCGGCGGGCAGCAAGGATGAATGGACTGTCCTGAAGTTCCCCGGAGACGAACGCGATGCGCTCGTCGTGTACGGTTCCTCGTTCATCATGTTCGAATCGGATGAGACGGCCCAGCTGGCCGCCTGGCTTTTCATGCGCTGGATGCTTTCCGCCGAGAACCAGTCCCGCTGGGTGCAGAGCACGGGCCTCTTCCCGCTGCGCGACTCGACGATGCAATGGCTGGCCGATTATTCCGGCAGCCACCCGCAATGGACCGAGGCGGTTGGAATGCTTTCACAGGCCGAGACCACTCCCCAGCTGGCTTCCTGGCGGGTGGTGCGGGTGATGCTCGCAGACGGCTTTCGCGACATGTTCGATACGATCCGGCACCCCGATCTGACCGAAGGACATGTGCCATTGCTTTTGAGACAAATGGAAACGACTGCGCAGGATTTGAATCGGTAACGTCATTGCTAGTGGCGCCGTCGGTCGAGTAGGGGTTGGGTCATCCAACCCTGTACACCTGCACCCACCGCAGGTGCGG
>JBAVVF010000499.1:0-6630 GCA_049697155.1 Anaerolineales bacterium | reverse complement strand
GGATGAGCAGCGCAAAAACAGGGAAGTGGAACTGAGCGACATTTTCGCGAAGCTCGGCTCCGAGGGCTGGGAACTGGTTAATGGCTGGGGCAGCCAGTCGTGGGAGGTTTTCTACTTCAAGCGCCCGATTAAGTAAACTCATAGCTTCACAGGAGTGGACCCCAAACACGGTTGTTTCCAGGTTCGAATACCCGAAGTATGTCAGGCCTTAATTCCCGGCGCTGGCCCTGATACGGCCCTTGCCTGGCGTTTTTCCCTGCTAAGGCAGTTTGCTTCCGGGAATTTTGAAGGGATTCCAGTTGCCTTACAACCAGTACAAACGTCTAGAAAAAATTAAGACGTTCTAATCGACGGATGTCTTATTTTGCCTTACAATCTCATTACAACATCATCCAACTTTGCGGGATGAGATAGCAAAACTTCAATATTGCTTAACCCTAAAAACGCAAAGATCAACTCATTACTGTTTGGAGGTTTAACATGGATATGATCAAGGTTTCCGCTAACTCACGCACCTCGGCTGTGGCCGGGGCAATTGCAGGTGTCGTCCGGGAACATCACCGGGCGGAAGTCCAGGCAATTGGTGCCGGAGCGATCAACCAGGCGATGAAAGCCCTCATCCTGGCGACCGGCTACCTCAAGAATGACGGCATCTTTGTCAGCTGTGTGCCCGAATTCGCGGATGTCACGATCGAGGACAAGGTCCGAACGGCGATCAAGCTCGTGATCGAGCCAAGCCCGGACTCGGATTTCTCCTCCGTCAGAGTTTCCCCTCATTCCGTCAGAGTGGATAACCGGGTGGATAGCAGCGTAGCTGCCTGAGCCCGGATCGGAAGGCTGGTGCGCTTCGGGGGGAGACGTGGAGTGCATAACAGAACTCCTGATTGTTCGTTCGAAACAAGTGAATAGCTGAATAGTCTGTTGAAGCCGTCAATCAAGTACATCTGGTTGGCGGCTTTTGTTATCTTTTTATGCCTGGGTGACAGGAGGAATGGATCTTGGATCAGACAAACAGAAATAGCGGGCGCGGATTTCCAGCCGCGGCGATTGGTCTCTCGAAAGCCAGGAAAAAAGGTGCCAAAGTCCCAAAGAAGAAATCGTCCCGGAAGAAGAGTTGGGCACAGATCAAGCGACAGGATTAGATAACAAAAGCCCCCGTTCAGGGGCCTTTTTGCGTATTGGACACTTTCGGTTGTATTTGCTCTGCCGGTTTGCTATAATCATTTTGACCTACTCGGAAGGAGAGTGCACATGGGATCATTCATTTTCAATGATGCCATCCGCTTCAGGCTGGCAACGCAACAGGAGAATACGGGCGCCAAAATCCAGGTGTTCCTGGGCGTCCTGCTCGGTGTTCTGCTGCGCTGGATCATTGTCGACCTGATCAGGAACCAGCTTCCCCAAAGTATCGCCGTGATTTCCGCCCGCATCGTGATCGCCCTGATCGCGACCATCTTCGTCTTTTCGGGCTACTGGCAGAAGGTCAAGGATCAGCCGGCCGGGATGCGCTTCCTGAACGCCCTCGTCTACGGCGTCTCCATCGACGCGCTGGTCGCGCCCTGGTTGTATTAGGAGGAAATGACATGAACTCATTTAGCTTCAACGATGCGGCCAGTTTCCGGCTGGTCACCCAGCAGGAGGATACGAGTGCCAAAGTGCAGGTGTTTCTCGGCGTTTTCCTGGGCGTAATCCTGCGCTGGATCTATAGCGTGGCCGTCGAGGTGATTCGAAATCAGGCTCCCTGGTGTTTTGGCACCTGGACGGGCATCCTGATCCGCCTGGGCGTTGCGCTGGTGGCAACCTTCTTTGTCTTTTCAGGCTACTGGCAGAAGGTGAAGGACCAGCCCGCCAGCATGCGCTTCTGGAATGCCCTGGCGTACGGAATTACCATGGATGTGATCGTGAGTTCCTGGCTGCCTGCTCCCGCCTGTTGAGTTTGAGATACCAGTCAGACTTTAAAACAAAAGAGAGAAGTTCAACCTTCTCTCTTTTCCTTTTTACTCAGAACTTTTCGACTCGCTGCTCTTGCTTTCTTCACTCTTCTCGGGCTTGCCCTCCGTCGATTTCGTCTTCGACGCCGGCTGGCCCCCGGAAGGGGATCGGTGATCGGTCGCGTAAAAGCCGGAGCCCTTGAAAATGATTCTCGTGGGCGTGATGACTTTCTTGAGTGATTTTCTGCGGCACTCCGGGCAGATCTTCAGCGGCGCGTCCTGAAAAGATTGATGACGCTCGAATTGGACACCACAGGAGTCACAGCGATAGGTATAAACGGGCATACTTCCTTCTCCTTACATTCAACCAGCAGGGCATTATAGCGCGCATACAGGGCGAAGGCAAGGGAAGGATCGTATGAAGTCCGTTAACGGATGCCGCTGTCGTAGGTGACGCTGAGCTGTGTGTACTGGCCCGTTTGGACCGCGAACATCTGATCGCCTGCAAATGGGATCCCGTCCGGCGATTCGGGGTGCAGGATGTATTCGCCCGGCACGAGCGGGACCCGGAAGTGACCCTGCGCATCCGACTGGACCTGTGCGATCCGGACGCCGCTCGGGCTGTTGACCGTCAGCGTCGCCTGATAAGGCTGGTCGGGACAATTTTGTCCCGGCTGAGCCACGGGACACATCGGTCCGATCAGCACCTGCCCCTCGATTCCACTTCCCCTCGGCGTGGGGTTGTAGATGGAGCAGGTTGCCAGGACCAGGATCAGGACACCAATAAGAAACTTCATATTCATGGCGGCTCTCCTTCTTCTCCTTTTCTCTATCAACTCCCGGAGAGCCTCATTTGTTCCCGTGGTTATTGCTCGAGCCGCCGTCCCCGGCGGCATAACTACGGCACGATCGTCAGGGCAGGCAAATTGAGCGTGTATCCCTGCCAGGGCAGGAGCGCAGCGAACGCGGCCAGGTCATCGGTCCCTGTGACAGGCTGGCGATAAAGATAGAACAGATTGTCGCTGCCCTGGACCGTCTCCTCGCCCAGCCCCATGGCGGCGATGTAATCGACATAATGCACATAGTAAAGGGAATCACTGTCATACGCGCCGAAGGGATAGGAGAAGCTCGCAACCGGCAGGTCCAGCAGAGATTCGAGCTTGCGGCGTGAGCTGACAATCTCATTCCGCTGCCGGGCGGGGTGCTTTGGCAGATCCTGGTGGCTGAGTCCGTGACTGCCAATCTCCCAGCCGGATTCGTACAGCTCGCGAATCTGATCGACGTCCATGAAGCCCGGTATGCCCACATAGTTGTGGACGATATAAGCTGTGCCTGTGAAGCCGTATCGCTGCATGATCGGCAGGGCGGCCGAGTGGACGGTCTCGCTGCCATCGTCAAAGGTCAGGATGATCGGCCGGGCCGGCAGCTCGGCTCCCTCCCTGATCGCCCGGACGAGCAGCTCGACGGAGATGGTCCGGTAGCCCCACTGGTACAGAAGGTTCATCTCGCGATCGAACATATCCGGCGAGATGTAATAGATGGTGTCTCCTTTGCGCGAGACGCCGATATGATGATACAGCAGGATCGGCACGTTGATCTCGCCGGGGCCGCGCAGATAGGCCGTCAGTGTGGGAGTGAGTGTAGGGGAAGGTGTCTCCGAGGGGGGAAGGGTGGCTGTGTGGGTGGGGGAGGCGGTCGGGGCGGCAGTGGCCGTCTCCGTCGGGGAGGGAGGCATAGAGGGCGTCCAGGTGGGGATTGGGGTTGGGGAGGAGATGAACGTCAGGCCGCCGCAGGCAAGCAGGAGCAGAGCGAGGCCGGAGATGCAAACAGGAAGGGTTCTGGTCATTGCGAACTCACGGGAGATTGCTTCGTCGTGACACTGAAGGTGTCACTCCTCGCAATGACAGATCGTTTACAGTGGATGGTTCAGGTCCCAGAGCAGGCGCAGGCCTTCGAGCGTGAGCCAGGGCGCGATGATCTGGATCACGTCGGTTTCCTGGGCGACGATTGCCGAAAGTCCCCCGGTCGCAACGACCTTCATTTCAGGCCCCAGCTCCTTGCGGAAGCGTTCGACCATGCCCTCCACCATGCTCACGTAGCCGTACAAAAGGCCCGCCTGCATGGCATGGACGGTGTTCCGCCCGATGATCGACGGTGGGCGCTGCAGGTCGATGCGCGGCAGCTTGGCCGCGTGCTCAAAGAGCGCCTCCGTGGCGAGATTGATCCCGGCGGTGATCGCGCCGCCCAGGTATTCTCCGTCCTTGCTCAAGGCATTGAAGGTTGTAGCCGTTCCAAAATCGATGACACAGGCGGGACCCCCGTACAAGAACTTGACCGCCACCGCGTCGGCAATCCGGTCGGCCCCGACGGCCCGCGGATCCTCGTAGCGGACCTTGATCCCCGTTTTGATGCCCACATCCACAATGAAGGCATCTTTGTCGAGATATTCCTTGCAAGCCTGGACGACCCGCCCGGTCAGCTGCGGCACCACGGACGCCAGGCAGATCCCGGTGAGATCCTTTTTGGTGTGACCGGCATTCTGCAAAAGCCCCAGGAACTGCAATCCATACTCATCCGGCATGCGGGCGTGATCGGTGGCAAGTCTCCAGTGCGCGAAGAGCGTGTTGCCGTCGTACAGCCCGAGGGTCAGGTTGGTGTTCCCGATGTCGATCGTGAGGAGCATGAATTAAGTATACACGTAAACAAGTAGACAGGTAAGTATAAATGAAGTCCCTTGTGTACCTGTCTACCTGATACCTGTGAACCAATGAGACGCGGGGAAACAGAGAAAAACAAAAACTCCGTGCCCTCGTGTCTCCGTGGTGAGGTATGGGACCTTTCCAGGATGTCCAATGGGAAAGTCAAGAGACTCAGCCGCGAATCTTCGCGAATTCGCGCGAAGCTTTTAAAACCTTCGCGTCAATTCGCGTGAATTCGCGGCTGTGCCTGGGCGAGAAGACCTCGTCCTTACTTGGATTGTACGATAATCTCCGCGACCATGTCGAACTTGTGGAACTGCGGCATGATGTAGACGCCCGCGGCCCAGGCCTTGATCTGCTCGATCAGCTCGACGGACATTTCGACGCCGGCTTTGGCTCCCTCGTCGCCGGCCTGCTCGATGCGCTGGCGCATCTCGTCGGGGATGAAGATGCCGGGGACTTCGTTGTGCAGGAAAGTAGCATGCCGCACGCTGACCAGCGGCAGGATGCCTGCCAGGACGGGCTTGTTCAGCTTCCCATACTTCGCTTCATATCTTTCCAGCAGGGACGGCCCGTCTCCGGCGCGGTAGATCGGCTGGGTGATGAAGAAGTCCGTGCCGGCCTGCACCTTGCGATGCAGGTTCTTGATCTCGCGGTCGGGGTCGGGCGGGCAGAGGTTGAGCGCCGCGCCGACGAAGAAGCTGGTCGGCTGGCCGATGCTCGTCCCGGAGTGGTCCACGCCAACATTGAATCCCTGCTTGATGAGCTTGATCAGGCCGGATGGCACGAGGTCATAGTTGTCCATCGCTTCTGGGTAGTCGCCGATGGCGGTCGGGTCGCCCATGATGACGAACACGTTACGGATGCCGAGCGCGTGCGCGGCCAGCAGGTCGCCCTGGACGCGCAGCAGGTTGCGGCCGCGCGTCGGGAAGTGGAGCGTGGTCTCGACGCCGACTTTGCGCTGGACCACGTCACAGACGGCCCAGGCCGACATGCGCATGCGGGCCATCGGCGAGTCGGCCACGTTGATGACGTCCGCGCCCGCGTCGGCCAGCAGAGAGGCGCCGGCCAGGAGTTTGTGAGTCGAGAGTCCGCGCGGCGGATCCATTTCGACCGAGATGGCGAACCCGCCGCCGGTCAATTTCTGTGCGAATTTCGTCGGCTGCTCCTGCGCGGTTTCGACGATGTCTTCCTGAGGCAAAACCGAAATCTGCGGCGGCTCGATTTGCGGCGTGCTGTCGAATGCCTTGCGCATGGCCGCGATGTGCTGGGGTGTCGTGCCGCAGCACCCGCCCACGATGCGGGCGCCCAGTTCGCGGAAGGACAGGGCATAGTCGCCGAAGTAGTCCGCGTCCGCGGGATACATGATGCGCCCGCCGACCTGCTCGGGCCACCCGGCGTTCGGCTTGACCCAGAACCTGCCGTCGGGCACGGCCTGGGTCATCTGCTTCAGGATGCGCGCCAGCTGGGCCGGTCCGCCCGAGCAGTTGACGCCGATCACGTCGACTCCGGCATCCCGCAGGGCCCGCGCCACTTTGGCCGGGTCGTCGCCCAGGACGGTGCGGTCGTCGCGCGTGAAAGTCACGGAGGCAACCACGGGCAGATCGCAAACCTCGCGTGCAGCCCTGATCGCTTCCTGAATTTCATACAGATCGCTGAACGTCTCGATCACGAGCAGATCCACGCCCGCGCCCGCTAGGGCCTCGATCTGTTCGGCGAAGGCGGCCCGCGCCTGCTCGGGCTGGACCCGTCCGAAGGGCGCGATCCGTACCCCGAGCGGACCCACGTCGCCGGCCACCAGCACCTCCCGGAAGGACGCGGCCACGACGCGCTTTGCCAGGTCCACGCTGGCCTTGTTGATCGCGGCGACGCTGTCCTCCAGTCCATGTTTGGCAAGCTTGAAGCGGTTTGCGCCAAAGGTGTTGGTGATGATCAACTGCGCGCCCGCTTCGATGTAGGCGCGATGAATCTCGGCCACCGCGGAGGGATTGGTGAGGTTG
>JBAVVF010000498.1:0-8572 GCA_049697155.1 Anaerolineales bacterium | reverse complement strand
ACTTCATGCTGCTATACACGGCCTTGCAGGAGGCGTTTGAAAACAACGTCCGTCTGGTCCGCTTCGGGAGCGGAGCCTACGACATCAAACGCCGGCTTGGGTTCCATCTGGAAGACACCAATCACGCCATGGTATCCATGGCCGGCCTCCCGGCTCAGGCAGTCAGACACCTTACAAAAAGCGATTAGACCCAAATGATATACGGCCTTCCGCAGTCCATCGCAACACTGTTGTCCATCATCCTGTTCTACGCGATGGACTTCATGCTTATCCGGCGCTACGACAAAAAACGGACCGCCAGCGGTTCGGGACGCGCCTGGGATTTCACATTCTTCATCTTTGTCATGGTTGCAGTGCTCGTCCTGCAACCCGTTTTTTTTCCGCAGATCAGTTTTCGCACGCCGCAGGTCTGGGGCCTGGGCGTGCAGTTGATCGGTGTACTTGTCCTCCTGTCAGCGCTGGCCTTGCACATCTGGTCGCGGGCCCATTTACAGCAATACTATGCGGAGCGCGTCGAGATCCAGCCCGAACACAAGGTCATCGACACCGGGCCCTACCGGCTCGTGCGTCATCCTGTCATTACTTCGTTCTTCGGTATTGCAGCCGGATTCTTCCTGATCAACCCCGCGCTGACAACCCTGACTGCTCTGTTTTATACGATTTGGGATTTCAGGCGCGCCGCCAAACAGGAGGAAGATCTGCTGGCCCGCACTCTGCCCGGCTACGCGGAGTATGCGCAGCGGACTCCCCGATTCCTGCCGCGGCTTGCGAGGCGCCGATGATTCCCTTCGAGCGATTCCTGGAACTGCCCACCGATGAAGTGGCCGCCCTGCTGCGGGCCACCGGAAAAAAGGTCTGCGTGTTTCCCGTCAACGGGACGCGGCGCTGGTTCATGCTCGAACATGCCGAGGCGATCGGGGACGACTTCTTCGAAGCCTACATGAATATCTCGATCCGCAACCACGTGGAATTGTGCACCATGCTGTTCGATCACGGCATCGACATCCTCCTGGCCCCGGTGTTCGGACGCGAGCTCATGCGCCGCGGGGATGAATACACCAAGCGGGTCGGTATCGACGGCCTGGTGCGCACTGCCACCGACCGCAACTATCGTGATTTTTTTGCACGCTACAACGTCAGGGTCCGTTTCTATGGCGATTATCGCCAGGTGCTTACTGGTACTCCCTATGAATATGCATTGAAGTCCATGTATGAATGCACGGAATCCACCAAGCACAACACCGGCTTCCAGCTCTTCTTCGGCGTCTTTGCCGACGAAGGGACCGAAACCATCGCGCGCCTGGCCGTGGAGCATTACCTGGCCCAGGGTTCCGTACCGGATAAACAGGCCCTGGTACGGAAATATTACGGTGTGGATCTTCCGCCCGTCAGCATGTTCATCGGCTTCGACAAATTCAGCACCTTCGACATGCCGCTCCTGGCAACCGGTGAGGAGGATCTGTACTTTTCGCTCAGTCCGTCCCCGTACATGACCCGGCAGCAGCTGCGCGCCATTCTTTACGATCACATCTACATCCGCCCCACTCGGGAGCCTGATTACCGGAAAATGACAGGCGCTGAGCTTGACTGGCTCAGGGAGTACTATCGCAGGCACAAGGATGAGGCTTTTGGCGTTGGAAAACTGAAATTCAATCTTTGGATTCCCGAAAGGGTCAATGCAGAATGAGAGAACTGATCGAGAAGCTGATCGATGAAATTGGGCCCGGTCACATGGGCAGCACCGCCTACGATACAGCCTGGGCCGCCCGGCTGGGGGAGCTCGATTGGAATCTAAGCAGTCACGGCCTTGCCTGGCTGGCGGAAAACCAGCTGCCGGATGGTTCATGGGGCGCGCGGGCACCCTTCTATCATCACGACCGGGTGATTTGCACGCTGGCTGCCATGATCGCCCTGTCCTATCGCGGTCGCCGCGGACACGACAAGGTCCAGATCGAAAATGGGAGGAACGCCCTCGAACGTATTGTTGGGAGCGCGACGGAGGGACTGCAGTCTGATCCAAACGGGGCCACCGTCGGCTTTGAAATGATTGCGCCCACCCTGGCAGCCGAGGCTGAGAAACTGGGGTTGATCAAAAATCAGGGGGATCGCATTCTCGGACGTCTGTCGAAACAACGTGCCAAGAAACTTGCCTATCTTCAAAACAACATGATCAACAGGCATGTGACCATGGCATTTTCCGCCGAGATGGCCGGAACCGATGGAAAGCACATGCTGGACGTCGAAAACCTTCAGGAGAGCAACGGGTCTGTGGGGGTAAGTCCGTCGGCCACGGCATATTTTGCAACCTACATCCGCCGCGGCGACGAGCCCTCGCTAAGTTACCTGCGAAGTGTAATGAGCTCCGATGGAGGCATGCCAAACGTTGCACCCTTCGACGTCTTTGAGATCGCCTGGGCCCTGTGGAACCTCAGTTTCATTCCGGACCTGAAAAAGAACGGCAAACTTCAGCCGCATATTGACTTCCTCTCGAAAGCCTGGCATCCGAAGCGCGGCGTCGGGTTCGCGGCAGATTACTCGGTCAAAGACAGCGACGACACCGGGCTGGTTTATGACACCCTGCTGCGATTTGGTGTCGAAAAAGATCTCGCCAGCGTGCTAAACTATGAGGAGGATGACCATTTTCGCTGTTTCGATCTGGAGGCGAATCCATCCATCAGCGCCAACATTCACGTGCTGGGCGCATTGGCACAATCGGGCCTCGATGAGACCAATTCCTCCGTCCAGAAGGTGCTTGGTTTTCTGCAGAGGGTGAAAGGACAAAATCACTACTGGGTGGATAAGTGGCATTCCTCACCCTATTATGCAACGGCGCATGCCATCATTGCCTGCGCCGGGCTCGCGCCGGAATTGGTGGAAGACTCGGTCGAGTGGCTTCTCAGAACGCAGAACATCGACGGCTCATGGGGCACATACCTGCCCACCGCCGAAGAGACGGCCTATGCTGTTCAGGGCCTGTGGGTCTGGAACGAGCAGGTTGGCAGAGTGCCGCCACAGGCTCTGCAGGATGGATCCCGCTGGCTCAATGAACACATCGATGAGCCTTACCCGCCTTTATGGATTGGCAAGTGCCTGTACAATCCGAACCTGGTGATTCGCTCGGCTGTGATCAGCGCACTGGCATTGACTCAGTGAAAACATGAAAACCTTGATCAACGCGATTATTAGTGTCCCTGTCTCTGATCCGGACGATTCACGGCGCCGGAGAGTGCTCAACATTCTCATGCTGGGCACGGCGATGGCCGCGCTCTCCGGTCTGGTGGCGATCCTGATCGACAGTCTCACCACAAAAAGCCTCACCAGTACAGATAGCCGCCTATTCATGATTGGGATCGTCCTGATCACGCTGGGCATTGGCGCGATTTATTACATCAACCGGCGTCTCTCGGGACAATGGGCTGCCCTTTTATACCTGCTGCTGCTCACCTTCATCTTCACGTTTTCGGACACGCCTGAGTATCTGGCTGCCGGGCGCTCGCTTTTTGTGTACACGATCCCGATCGCCATATCCAGCCTGATCCTGTTTCCGCTGGCCAGCTTCATATTTGCGGCCCTGAGCAGCATCATTATTGTTCTCCTGGCCAACTCCGTACCCATGGTGCCAAATTCAACGGCCATCATTGGGTTTTTCATGCTCGCCCTGGTTTCCTGGTTGTCTGCACGCAGTCTGGACCAGGCTCTCAGGGAACTGCGCGCCATTAACGCCAATCTGGACCAGGTGGTGACAGAACGGACACAGGCCCTGGCCGAGTCGCTGCAGCGCGAACGCATCGAAGCCGGCCGCAACCAGGCCATCCTTAATTCGATTGCAGATGGCGTGGTGGTTTTCGACAGGAAGTGGAATGCCATCCTGGCCAATCCGGCCTTGAAAGGCATGCTCGACCTGCCGCTCGACCTGATCGTCAACAAGAATTTCCGTGACCTGATCGAGCATCCGCGCCTGTCCCCGCGCAGCCGCGGCCTTTTATACGCCATGATGGAGCATGATACCCAGCCGCCCAGCTTTCGGATCGAGTGGGACAAGAAAACGCTTTCGATCAGTGCAGCCCAGGTCTATGACAACTCGACGGCTGGAAATTCAAACATCGGTACGGTGACTGTGTTCCGCGATTTCACCCGCGAAGCCGAGGTGGAAAAACTTAAAAGTACATTTATCGCGATTGTTTCTCATGAACTGCGTACCCCGCTCAACGCCGTACTGGGTTATGCCGAGATGTTCAAAGAATCTGTCTACGGACCGATGAACGAGAAACAGACCAATATGGCCGACCGGATCATCAAAAACACCCAGCGCCTGCTCGGCCTGATCAACGACCTGCTGGATCAGGCCCAGATCGAAGCCGGCAAAATGACCATCCAGATGGCCCCCGTCCGGCCGGCCGAAATGCTGGAAAACCTGCATGGCGTTATGGATCAAATCGTCAATGAGAAGGGGTTGAGACTGACCAGTGAGATTGAAGACGACCTGCCCGAAGTCCTGAACGGCGATGCCCTGCGCCTGCAGCAAATCCTGGTTAATCTCGTCAACAACAGCGTCAAATTTACCGATCGCGGCACAGTCCGTGTACGCTTGTTTTGTCCGGATGTAAGCAAATGGGGTATCGAAGTAGCCGATACCGGACATGGCATCCCGGAATCCGAAATTCCCTATATATTTGACACCTTCCGGCAGGTCGAGAGCACTGCGACGCGCGTCCATGGAGGGTTTGGGCTGGGATTATCCATCGTCAAACAGCTGGTCACGTTGATGAACGGGGATATTCGAGTAAAAAGTAAAGTGGATCAGGGGAGCACGTTTATTATTAGCCTGCCTCTGGTCATTCCGGAGCAAAACACCGAGAAACGGAGAAGGTTATGAGCGAATCGGTTTTAATCGTTGAAGATGATGAGGACCTGGCCAACATCTTTGCGGAAGCATTGCGCGGGGTTGGCTTTGAAGTGGAGATTGCTGCAAACGGGAAAGCTGCGAAGGAAAGATTGACAAAGGGGACCGTACCATTCCTGATCCTGCTGGACATGCATATCCCCTATATCTCCGGTGCAGATCTGCTGACCGACATCATCAAGAGAAATAAACGGTTTGAAAAAACCATAGTCATCATCACCACCGCGGATGCACGCCTGGGCGAGGCCTATAACGACCAGGTCGACTTTGTGATGATCAAGCCGATTTCGTTCGTCCAATTGCGCGATCTAACCAGCAGGCTAAAGCCCAAGGAGTAACCCCGTTGAAACTCATCAAAGAGCATTGGTCGGCATCGAAAACGTACCGCGTGCTGCTGATCCTCGCGATTCTTTATGCTGTTCTGCGGCTGGCCACCCAGATCTTCCTCTTCGGGGACGCGTTCGATCCCGAGGCGGTTGCCAAGGGCGTCCAGGTTTCGGCGGATTTACAGCAGTCCTACATTGCCTCGGCACAGCACTTCCAGGCGCGTGAAGATCTGTATATGAAAGGTTCGCTCGAGCATGTCGAGGCGCATTACCTCTATTCACCGGCCTTCGCCTTCCTGTTCTCTCCTCTCCTGCTGCTGCCCTTATACATTCTCCTGCCATTGATGGTGGTCATCCATATTGCGGCCTATGCCTTGTTGTACATTTGGTGGGATCGAATATTCCGGCAAAACAATCTAATGGCTGTCGCCAGACAGTGGGCCCGCCTCCTGCCGCTTTACCTGGTCTTCTCGGTCTTTTGGGACGATCTGGGCTACATGAACACGTATATCCTGATTGCACTGTTCGCCACCTTCCTGACCGAGGCCATCTTACAGGAAAAGCTGGGCTGGGCCGCCTTCTGGCTGGGAGCCGTGATCCTGCCGATCAAACCACATTGGGCCTTCGCCCTGGCTCTGCCGCTGCTGCTGGGCAGATATCGCTTCTTCTTCAAGCTGCTGACGGGCGCGGCCCTGGCCTACCTCGTTGTGGCAGGGATCACGATCGCGGCCGGCGGGTTTGAGTATGGCATTCGCCAGTACCAGGACTATTTTGAATTCCTGTCGCGGCTCACGCGTGACTATCCCTGGTGGGGGCCCGATAAGCCTTTCCTGGGCTATAACCATTCCATCATGCAGGTCGTTTTATACCTTCTGGGTATATCCGCCGCGAACATGCAGCTGGCCACGGTCGTAAAACTTCTTCTGCTGATTCCACTGGGATGGGTGAGCATCAAGTTTCTGCGCAATCCCGGCCAAAAAGCAGGCTGGGAAGCCCCGGAAACCGCGCTGGCTCTGGTGTTCGCGTTCTATCTGGGGGCCTTTATCTGGCTGGATATGGTCTGGGAACTGTCGCTGGCAACGGTCATCTTCGCCTATTTGCTGGCCACCACCGAACAAAAGTGGATTCGCATCCTGTTGTGGGTGCTGTTCGGGCCCTATGCCCTGCTGGATATCTGGCGTCTGATCAGTTATATGGCACTCGGTGACGACGTTCTGTATCAGGGTGCTTACCTGCTCACTGATCCGTTGATCTATGTCCCCTGGATCATGATGGTTCTGCTGGCTTTCTATGCGCTGCTGCTGGTAAAGCTCAATAAACTGTCGGCAAATCCTGTTTGAAACAGGCATTGTTCCATACATAAAGCGCCACCTGCTTCGGGCGGCGCTTCTCTTTTTTGCGGGGTTGGGCGGGATGCCACATCGTACTCGCAGAGTATCCCGCCTGCGTTTCATTTTCTTTAATCACTCAGATGATAGGTATGATACGAATTCTGGCACGGATTACCCCAGGCAATATGCATCTCGCGCGAGGTCAGGTCGATCACCATGGCGCTGATCGTGCTCTCCCGGTCGAGCGGGTCGATGCCCTGAATGTTGTGGTTACAGATCGAGTTCGGCAGGTTGACATGGTCCTTTTGGATGGCCTGCAGCGTCTTGATGGTATGTTTTGAGTTTTGCCGCAGAAGCCGATCGGCGCGGAAGTAGCGCACGCGGGACGAGATCAACTCCTCCGGATCGCTTTCGACCTCTGTCATGGTGGGGGTGAGATAATGGTTGGTATGGGCCATGTATCCATCGGTGCCGTACAGGATGTCAAACTTGCGGGCGGAGACCTCCACGGAATAGAGTTCGCCATGCTCATCGGCCAGCAGATGGTTGTAGCCGGCCGCCCGGTGCGGGGCGAGCGTCCGCCCGAGGGCGCCCGACAGGCGCCGCGACGCCAGGACGGCCCGGGCCATCACCAGACGGGGAATCCCGATGCGCGAATCGTTCGGGTACACCGAATCGATGAGCTGGGCAATCCCATAGGCATTGAATCCAACGTTGGGCAGGAGCCCGCCGTAGGTCATGGCCAGGAACGGGGGTTCATCCCTTGGTTTCGCCGAGATGACATAGACGTCGCCCTCATCCTCGGGCACCCAGTCCTCATTATGCGCCAGCAGCACATGACCGTCCGCCGTGCGCTCCTCATTGACTGCAAAGCTGGTACAGCGCGTCAGGTGCAGAGCATCCATGGTCACTGCTTCCATGGCATTCAGAACCATGACATCGTCAAATGGGACATTCGCGCCTTTTGCGATGCCCTGCATTTCCTCGATATACTGCGGGTAACGCTCCCAGGCAAACGGGGAATACTTGCGAGACTGGATCTTGGCTCCATCCCAGGTCAGTTCCAGGGATGCGTAGCTCTGCTCGATCAAAAGACGGGCATTTTCGATGCTGTGCTGCACCTGCTCACGGCGCGCTTCACCAATCTGGCAGCCCATGTCATGGTGTGTCCCGGCAACTTCGACCAGCGGCGGGGGAGAATTGTGAACAATCGTATTGGGAATCGGTGTTTCTCTAAAAGCCATGGTACCTCGGTAAAATCAATCCGCCCCGTAAAGTTCGGGGCGGATTGATTATAACATGAGAGATTTTTAAGCTTAGCCGACGGGTGCATCCTGGCCCGGCGGGGGTGCCGGTGGAGTGTACGTGGTCAGGGCAGGGATTTGAACGGGGCGCGTGCCGAACAACGTAATCACGGATGCACCGACTCCCACCAGGCCGAACAGAATCACGAGTAAATCGCCCAGACAGGGGATCAAGCCGATGGCGCCGCCGGCCAGCGCCAGGAGGAACGTCCCGAACCCGACCGACAGCACCGGCGACCAGATTTGATTGACCGCTTTGGCAAAGCGCTCCCCAACCTCCCGCCCCATCGCTACAACTCCGAAGACCCAGGCAAAAGCCACGAGCACGAGCGGAAGAAACGTAAAGAAAAGGGCCAGGGAGACAACCGTGGCCGCCAGCCCAATTGCACCGGTCATAAAGGGTTGTGAGACAATCGCCTCGCCTGTGCGTTCAATCTGCGTCTGCCAGAACAAAGCCAGCAGCATCCCAAACGCCCCCAGGAGGAGGGCCCGGACGAAAATCCAGGAGATTTCCCCGAGGGGATGAAAGTCGACGGTGAAGTTCGGGCGCGCGACATCCGGGATGTTCGGCACTGCGGGTGTCGTTGGCGGGACACGCCCGGTCGGGAGCGTAATATTCGGTGCGACGTTATTTACGACCTCGCCTTCGACTCTCGCGCCTTCCGCCTGTTTCAACTGGCCGCCGATCGTGACCACGTCTCCCGCGAC
>JBAVVF010000497.1:0-5010 GCA_049697155.1 Anaerolineales bacterium | reverse complement strand
AGTATGGACAGCCATGTTGTGCGCTTTCCGCTGGTTTTATTCGTTGGTCATGGTCATTATGAGTGTGACAGGTAAGTTCTCGCCCCAATTTAGGTCTCACCCGGCTAAAAATGCCGGTTAACCATAAGAAGGAGAACACCATGCAACGTGCAATCAATATTTCTGTCCTCTGCTTGCTTTTGCTGACGCTGCTTGTCCCGGCCAGCGTATCAGCCAGCCCGGCTCAGGATGCGACTACCCCGCAGTTTCGCGCTTTCTGGGTGGACGCGTTCGGGCCGGGTTTGTATACTCCGGCCGAGATCGATCGGCTGGTGGCCGATGCCAAAGCGGCGAATATGAATGCCATCGTAGCCCAGATCGTCAGGCGGGGCGACTGCTTCTGCAACCGGACAATGATGCCGCGCACCCAGCAGTCCGGCGTCGCTCCCGAGCCTTTTGATCCGCTGCAATATCTCATCGACAAGGCCCACGCCGAGGGGATCGAGGTCCATGCCTGGGTCATCGCCACCTCCATCTGGAACTATGTAGTTCCGCCACTCAGCCCCGATCACGTATTTAACCAGCATGGGCCGACCGCGACTGGCACCGACAACTGGCTCATGTATCGCTCCGACGGGGCTTTCCGCGCCGGCAGCGACTATTTGCTCGACCCCGGCCATCCGGCCGCGGCTGACTACCTCGTCAGCATGTTCACCAGCATTGTCGAAAACTACGATGTGGACGGCGTCAACTTCGACCGCATCCGTTATCCCGATCAAAACCTGGTCAACCAGGGCGTAGCGATGCCATCCTGGGGATATAACCCGGTCGCGGTCGCCCGCTTCCAGGAAGCGACCGGCCGCACCGATATCCCCTTCCCCACCGACCCGGACTGGATGCAGTGGCGGCGCGATCAGGTTACCAACATTGTGCGGCGTGTTTACCTCGAGACCACGGCGATCCGCCCGGATATTCGGGTGAGTGTGGCAACGATCACATACGGCTATGGTCCTGTAAGCACACCGGGTGGATTCGAGGGCACACGCACCTACAGAGAGGTCCTGCAGGATTGGCGCGGCTGGATGGAGGAAGGTATTGTCGATATCAATATGCCGATGAATTACAAGCGCGAGCATTACACGACCGAGCCGAACAACCAGCTGCGCATGTACGAAGAGTGGAACGAGTTTGCCAAGGACAACCAGTACGATCGCCACGTGGTCATTGGCTCGTCTGTTTACCTCAACTACATCACAGGCACGGTCGCTCAGGTCCGCAAGGCGCTGGCACCCAGCGCGGCGGGGAATCCCTCGGCAGGCTGGATCGCCTATTCCTACCGGACGCCGGACTGCTTCGCCAACCCACTGCCCGCGTCGCCTGAATGCCAGCCCAAGCGCTCCGGTGACGCCAGTCGCGTTGAGCTCATCCGCGCCCTCACACAGCCGAGCGAATACGATCCGATCGTGCCACCGGTATTTGCAGAGCCCGTACCTGTACCCGCGGTGCCCTGGAAGGATCAGCCCACCCAGGGTCATCTGATGGGAACCGTCAAGACCCCGGACGGCGAGCCCTTCGACCAGCTGCTCGTCTATCTGTACGATGCCGAAACGGATGAGTTGATCGCCACCCGCCTGACTGACGGCACCGGCTGGTTCGGATTCGCCAACCTGGATCCCGGCCGCTACAAGGTGAAAGTCGATCACAGCCGCGCCCACGGGCATCACTCGACGGTCACGGTGGGAGTAGCCGCCGGACAGGTGGCCACTGTTGAACTGACTCCCTTCAAGTGGGGCGAGGAAGGCAACCGCCCGGACCACTCGAAACACGGATTTGACCCCGTTGAGCCCGATCTGCTCGAGACTGGCGAGCGATAACCACTGATTTGAGATCTTTGAGGAGCCTCCACATGAGGCTCCTCTTTTTTTGCCCCGGACGTACGGCAGGAGGAGGGAATATAATCAGGTCAGAGGCCCGGACGCCGCAAGCCCGGCGAAAATGTTCTTGCGGGCATCACAACTCATTACAGGATCAAAGAGCATGCAGGAGGAAAAGTTGGATTGGTTTGAGCAGGGACCGAGGGTCAAGCATCACAACGCCTGGAGGCTCAGGTGCGGACAGCCATAGTGACTGGAGCAAATCGCGGTGTTGGTCGGGAGGTTGCGAGGCAACTTGTGCTGCAGGGGTATCGGGTAATTCTCACCAGTCGTGACGACTCCAAAGGTAAACAGACAGCTGCTGAATTGAAGCAGGAGCTTGGCACCAACATGCCCGGCACTCTCATCTATCACCAGCTTGAGGTGACCAATCTCGAGAGTATTCAGAGGCTGTATGACTTTGTTGTGTCTGCATATGAAGCCGCAGATGTGTTGGTTAACAATGCTGCAGTGCTGCTCGACCAATATGGCCGCCTGCTCCAAACTCCGTTGGATATCTATCGGGTTACGCTGGAGACAAATCTATATGGTCCAATGATGCTGGGCCAAATATTTATCCCACTGATGCTGGAACGCAACTACGGGCGTGTGGTCAACGTTTCGTCCGGGGCGGGTCAGATTGAAAACATGGTGAACGATATGACTGCCTACCGGCTATCCAAACTGGCTTTGAATGGCCTAACGCTGATTCTGGCAGATAGTGTTGCGGGCACGAACGTACTGGTCAACGCCGGCTGTCCGGGCTGGGTACGTACTGAAATGGGAAGCCCGAATGCGCCGCGTTCCGCAGAAGAAGGAGCCGAGGGAATTGTTTGGCTGGCCACACTACCGGAGGGAGGTCCGCAGGGTGGTTTTTTTCGCGATAAACAGCTTATACATTGGTGACGGGATGGCAGACAGGAGCATGAGATTCCGCTGGCGCGGAACTCTGCCGGAAGCGTTGATCACGTTACCTGGATCTGCAAAGAGCGAACCTATGCCGGAATTGCCTGGTATCCTTTCTTTTTCACCGCCGCGATGATCTGCTCATCAGTCAGCTTTGTTTCATCATATTCGACGGTCATCTGAAGCTTGTGGTAACTGGCATTGATCTCCCGGACACCTTCGAGGGTATCTTCGAGGCTCTCGAGTTTCATCGCACAGTTGGTGCAGGTCATGTCGGGGACTTTAAAGGTTTTCTTGATCATTCATAATTCCTCGGACCATAGACCATTGACGATGGACCATAGATGGTCCGCGGTCGCTGGTCTATCGTCTCTACTCAAAGATAATCATCCCGGTATACATCCCCATGGAGCAGGTAAAGAAGAGCTGCGTGCCTTTATCCTGGGCAGGGATGCTGACCTGGATAGTCCCTGTATCCGGCAAAAGCTCGTAATAGCTCAAGGCCGGGATGACGAAGTCCCGGGCGCAGGAGTAGGTCTGGTCGGTCACGAGGTTCAAAGTGACTTCCTGGTTCGCGGCAGCTTTCAAGGTTCGGGGGAAGTATCCGCCGTTCTCCACGTAGAGGACAAGCTCCCCAGCCGGCACATTCGCGGCGCGAGGCGAATTAGCAGAGGTCGAGCTGCTCGCAGACGGGAACAGGCCGCGGGTCAGGTTGGCAAAGGCCAGCGGGGACCCCATCAGGTTCAGTCCGCTGTTGACGGTCACGAGTCCAAGTATCAGCACGACCGCCGCGACGAATCGCATGAAGAATTTTTCCAGGCGCGAGCCCAGTTCCGTTGTCAGGTAGGCAACGATGAAGAAGACCGGGCTGGTCCCCAGCGTAAAAGCAAACATCAGCGCGGCACCCATCGCCAGGCTGCCCGTCCCCAGTGCGGCGGCCATCATGGCCTGCGTCACCCCACAGGGGATGAAGACCGTCAGCGCGCCCAGGAAGAGCGGCGTAAAGGTATCCGTCCCTTTGGCGGTGCGGCGGATGTAGCGCGTGATGAACTTCGGGGGCTCGATCGAAAAGTAACGGAAGATTGGATGGACGTTGAACATGCGCAGCGCATTGCCAAGCATGAAGACGCCGATCAGGATCATCAGGATCGCACGCGTCAGCGGGCTGAGAGTGAGATACGAACCCAGCAGTCCGAGCAAGGCTCCCAGCAAAGTGTAGGCCACAACTTTGGCGATCAGGAAGAGCAGGATGGGAAAGGCCGCGCCTGGACGCGGCTGGGACTCGATCTTTTTGCCGCGCGGTTTCTTCCTTTGTGCGGCCTGCTCGATATAATCCTGCTCGATCTGGTGCGCCAGCGAGCTTGCCAGCAGCCCGCCCTGGACGGCCAGGCAGCTCAGCCCGCCGGTCGTCAGCCCGGTGACGAAAGCCATCATAATCTGGCTCATGGTGCCCGGATTGCTGGAGGCACCGGCCGCATTGGACCTGGACTGAACGATCCCCAGGGCAATGGCAATGGTTACGAGCAAAATACCGAGCGTGAGAAGGACGACCGGGTCGATAACCTGATTCTGTTTTTTATGCGACATGAAACCTCATTACACTAAAGTTACTGGTCAATGAATTGTACCCAAAGTAAATGAGTTTGGAATTAGGGTACCCAGTTGGAAACAACTTGTACTTCCCTGTTCGGCTGGGCCGGATCGTTCGTTACCAGCTGAACGCGAAAATCGTGTTTGCCTTCCATGCCGGCATGCATCATGAAGGTCGAAGATGAGATCGTAGTGCTTTCTCCGGGCTGAAGGACCATCGAACCGATGGTCAATTCGGGCGGTCAGCAGCCCTCCCGAATTTCGACACGGGGTGTTTCCTTGAATCTCAGGACGCCGTCGCCGGTGTTCGTGACGACGAACGAAAACGTCAGAGGCGTATCGAGTTTGACCTCGCCAAAATCGATCACTTTCTGATCCACACTCGCCACCGGTGTGCCGCTGTCCCGATTGCCAAATAGGAATATGCCAGCCAGGAGTAAAAGCAATCCGCCGAGGGCCACCGGCAGCCAGGGAAAACTCTTTCTTTGCGTCTGTTTCTTATATTTTCTGCTCATAGATCTTCTCCTCGATCTTAATATTCAAATTGAAAGGAATAAACATAAGCGACCATATCCCAGATCTGTTCTTCGGTAAAGATCGAACCCCACATGGGCATGCCCGT
>JBAVVF010000496.1:0-5475 GCA_049697155.1 Anaerolineales bacterium | reverse complement strand
CCGCAGCGCAGGTGTCCATTGGACAGGATCTTCGCCCTAAGACCGTCTTTTGCGAAATAGAGGACCTGTCCCGGCTGGAGCCATCCGTTTTCGAGCAGCGCTCCGAACGGGACCCGGGCCGGCTTCTGTTTCTCGACGTGGAGCGCCTCCCGGTCCGCTTCCTGGGCGGTGTCGACTCGTTTCTGCGCGACCCGGATGTATTTCCGGTCGCGTTCGATGCCGATCCACTGGCGCCCAAGCTTCTTCGCCACCGCGCCGGTCGTGCCGGTCCCGAAGAAGGGATCGAGCACCAGGTCACCGGGATTGGAAGACGCCATGATGACTCGATACAGCAGCGCTTCCGGCTTTTGTGTGGAATGGGCCTTTTTTCCATTCAGTTTCAGGCGCTGTTTGCCTGTGACAATGGGAAGATACCAGTCCGAGCGCATTTGCAGGTCATCGTTCAATGCCTTCATGGATTGGTGATGGAACGTATACTTTGCGCCTTTTTTCTTCTGGGCCCAGATGATTGTCTCATGCGCGTTGGTAAAGCGCACGCCTCTGAAGTTGGGTGTGGGATTGTTTTTCGTCCACACGATGTCATTCAAGATCCAGAAGCCCAGATCCTGCATGATCCCGCCAACGCGGTAAATGTTGTGATACGACCCGATTACCCAGATGGTTCCCGTCTCTTTCAGCACGCGCCGACATGCGGATAGCCATCCGCGGGTGAAGTCGTCGTATTCTGCGAAACCTTCGAATTTGTCCCAGCCATCGTTCACAGCGTCCACCTTGGTCATGTTGGGACGGTACAGGTCGTTTTGCAGCTGCAGGTTGTACGGAGGATCGGCAAAGATCAAATCCACCGAGTTCTCAGGCAGGGATTTGAGAATCTCGATGCAGTCGCCGTGCAGGATGGAGTTGGTAGGCAGGAAGGTGGACACGGCTATTTGTTTTTATCCCTTTGAGCTTGCGCAGCGCCCAGAGCGACACCTATGGCAATACCGATTGCAATCCCCGCGCCCATGTTGTCGAGTGCTGCGCCTAACGCGACTCCAACTGCCACGCCGACTGCAAGCCAGGCTCCCATGGATTGTGTTTTAGACTTGTCTGACTGAGGTTCTTTTTGTTCACCAGACATGCTGACTTCCTCTCACTGCATCGCCATACAGGATTTGACTGACATGTAACGCATCCACTGACCGAATTATACCTTCCTCGGACTCTGCACAGATAGTGTCTGAATGTTGGTGAATTGAGGATTAACCGACTACAATTTGCCCTCGAACAGTATCTTTATCGCAAAGGACTTTTGTTATATGGCGTTGATCAGTGTACAGGATGTCAGCCTTGGGTTTGGCGGGCCGCGGCTCCTGGAAGACGTAAGCATGCAGATCGAGAGCGGAGAACGGGTGGGCTTGCTGGGGCGGAACGGTGTGGGGAAATCCACGCTGCTGAAGTTGATCAGTGGTGAGTTTTTGCCGCACAGCGGAATCATTGCGCGCCAGCAGAATATTAGCGTGGCCTACCTTCCGCAGGAGGTGCCTCTGGGGTTGAGCGGACGGGTACGGGAAATCGTCGAAAGCGGCCTGGAGGCGGTGACGCCCGGAACTCTGGACGATGAACATCAATGGCAGCGGCAGCATCAAGTGGAAAAAGTACTTTCCCACATGGAGCTGGATCCGGGCGCAAGGTTTGAGGTACTTTCGGCGGGGTTGAAGCGCCGCGTTTATCTGGCGCGCGGTCTGGTACGCAATCCTGACCTCCTGTTGCTGGACGAGCCCACCAATCATCTCGACATCACCTCGATTGACTGGCTGGAGGATTTCCTTAAGCGCTGGACCGGCACGCTGTTGTTCGTGACGCATGACCGCGTCTTCCTGCAAAGACTCGCGACCCGGATTGTGGAACTCGACCGCGGCAAATTATTCGATTGGAATTGTGACTATTCCACGTTCGTGAAACGCAGGGACGAAATGCTTTCCGCCGAGCAGGCCCAGAACGCGCTCTTCGACAAAAAACTTGCCCAGGAGGAACAATGGATCCGCAAGGGGATCGAGGCGCGTCGGACGCGTAATGAAGGACGTGTGCGAGCCCTGAAGCGTCTGCGTGAGATGCGCCGGGAACGCCGCGAGCTGTCCGGCAAGGTCCGCATGCAGCTCTCGGCCGAGAATCGTTCCGGCAGGCTGGTGATCGAAGCGGAGAATGTCAGTTATTCGTATGGGGATAGAACAATTGTCAGTAATTTTTCCACCACAATCCAACGCGGCGATAAGGTCGGCATTGTCGGTCCAAACGGCTCCGGCAAGACCACCCTGCTGCGAATTTTGATGGGCGAGCTTCCGCCTTTGCGGGGCGAGGTCCGTCACGGTGTGAATGTGGAGATGGCGTACTTCGATCAGATGCGGGCCCAGCTGGATGAGAACAAATCCGTTTTGGATAACGTGGGGCAGGGACGCGACACGATCACGATCAACGGCAGGGCGCGCAACCTGATGGGCTACCTTGAGGATTTCCTGTTCACGCGCGACCGGGCCCGGGCCCCGATCAGCGCGCTTTCGGGCGGTGAGCGCAATCGACTGTTGCTGGCGCGCCTGTTTACGCAGCCCGCCAATCTCCTGATCCTTGATGAGCCGACCAATGACCTGGATATTGAGACTCTCGAAGTGCTCGAAGACCTTCTGCTGGATTACGAAGGGACCTTACTGCTGGTGAGCCATGACCGGGCCTTCCTGAATAACATTGTCACCAGCACCTTGATCCTGGATGGCAGCGGGGAAGTGAATGAATACGTGGGCGGATATGATGACTGGCATAAACAGATCGAACAGCCCACCGCTTCGCAGACCAGGCCGAAGCCCGACTCTGCACCCCGCGAGAAATCCAAAGCTGACGCCAAACCTGCGGCGCGCAAGTTGAGCTACAAGGAAAAGCGCGAATTGGAAGAATTACCAAAAAGGATCGAGCTGCTGGAAGCGGAACAACACGCGTTAAACATGAAGATGGAAACAACCGAGTTTTATCAGCAGGAAGGCGGAGTCATTACACAGGCTGTCGAGCGTTTGCAGCAATTACGGGAGGATCTGTCTGCTTTGTACCAGCGCTGGACGGAATTGGAATCATAAATCTTCATGACAGCCAATCTTGTCCAATCTCTTTCGCCTGCAGGATGAAATATTCCTTTACAGCCTGCCATGTAACAGGCTCTACCAACGGTGGATCAGCTTCATTTTCTGCATTCTCAAAATAAACCAGTCTTTTGACCACCTGTGTTTCAAAGTCACGCACGGAAGGATATTTTTGCGGTGCCAGATTGAGCAGCCCTTTCAAAGGTATCCTTTGGCAAATAAAGTAGAGATCATAGAAATCCTTCCGCGCGGCGCGGGAAAGCAAAGTATCCAGTTTCATTAAAGCTATATCTTCCAGAGAGGCAAGCCGCAAGCCTTCCTTCTCAATGAGCGGACCAATAAGCTCGTAGCCATATCCATAAAATCCAATCCGTACACCTTTTACCAGGTAAACCAGATTGCCCCAGGACGAGTCGGCCAGTGTGGCGTCGAAGCTTGCGAGCGCTTCCTCCAGGCGGGGCCGAATGGTTGGAATATCCTCGGTTGGTGAAAAGAAATCCAGGTCGAACGAACGACGGTGTCCGAGCTGAAGAGCCAGGGCAGTGCCGCCCGCCAAATAGAACTGCTGACCGATTTTGCCCCGAGAAAAACCATTCAGAACAAGCTTCATTTCCTCGGTCATCGTATCCCAGAAGAACTCACTCATGCAGTGTTTTCCAGCATAATTTCCCAAAAGGCAAGATGAGGTTGTGGAAGTCTCTCTTTTCCAAAACGCCTGACCCAATCTGCAATCTGCCTGCGGGAATATGCTTTAAATAACCAGCGCAGTTCAGAGCGATTCCCAAATTGAAGGGTCCGTTCGATAATCGTAAAGGAATCCTTTTCAGTGTCCAAATACGCAATATCGTACTCTTGAAAAAATGGGGCTAGTGAGGAAGGGACAGGCTGCATGGCTGTCGATCTGTCACTCTTCAAGCGTGACCTACGGTAGGCTTTCCAGACATCGCTTTGCCAGCGTCGCAGCGACGTCCATGCGGTATTCGGCCGAGCCCCATTCATCCGCCGCTTCGTGGAAGGCGTTGCGGGCCGCGGCTTCGACGCCTTCGGCCTCGGTGCCATCCATTGCCAGCAGCGGACTCTTCCCATAGCCGCCCAGGACGAGGCGGGCACGGCCCGAATTCCAGCGGGCGAGCGCCGCGCAGACGATGGGTTTGTCCGCGGGGGTGCGGGAGACATAGTCGAAGGCGAGCCTGACGTTGAGAGGCAGGCTCACGCTGGTGATCAGTCCGCGCGGGCGGAGGGGCAGGAAGTCGCCAAGATTTATGATTGACGATTTACGATTTACGATTTGCGTCAGTTTCGCGTCGAGGGCCAGCAGGCAGGCAGCGAAGGTCGACCGCCCATCGCAGGCGACCAGCGTCCCGGCGACCGTGGCGGCATTGCGCAGGTTCAGCGGCGCTTCGAGCTTCAGGGCCGGTTTCAATGCCTCGGGACAATGCTCCGACTCAAGCAGCTGCTGCAAAGTGACCGTCGCCCCGATTTCAAGGTTGTTGCCCTGCTTCTTCAGGGTGTTCAGGCCGAGGGACTGCAGGTCCACGACTTCAACGGGATCCGCTGCCGGCCTGGAGAGCAGCGTGCCGCCTCCGAGCGGGATCAGGTTGGGTTGAGTGAGTAGATTCAGTGCTTCGTCCAGGTTCTTGGGGCGGTGATAGACAGTGATCATAAGTGTTCTCCCAGGGAATTGACTTTATTATACAGTTAAAAAATTACCGCCACCGTTAGATGGCGGTAATTGTGAAAGACAATCCTCTCGGGCTCTAGGGATTGGGTTGGGGAAGGAGATACTCCTGCTTGAGTGCCTGTATGTACGTGTTCACTTCGTCTCCGTTTTCGTTGTGACCCGAGAAATGCCATACCGGTTGAAGATAGAGCTTCACTTGCGCAGGATCCAATGTATCGTCGTAGGCGGTTGGATCGTTGGTGAAATAGATCAGCTCGATCTTTTCGATCACGGTGTCCGGCGGGGTGTACGAGTCGGCATTCCCGAATGGGTCAGGCATGACTTCGATCGTGTCGGCGCGGCGCGGCAGCTCCATGGGGGCGCCGGTAGCGGGATTGATGGCAGGCGCCATCATGAAGACGCGCAGGGCTGGATAGCCTGCATAGGTCTCGTCCGGGATTTGCAGGGCTTCGAGCATGACTTCGCCGCCATTTTCATAATAGTTGAAATCCGGAAAGCCACCGTAGGAGCTTATTTGAATGTACGTGGCGCCGCCTGTGGTGAACAGGGTGACTTCTTGGCCGTCGATCTCTTTTCGTTCCTGTGTACCGGTCAGGACCTGGAATTGCAGGTCAGGATAGAGAGGCTCGAATTTTTCCAGCGTGAGGAGCGTCATGCCTCTTTCGTTGGTACCGAGATCGCCCCACA
>JBAVVF010000495.1:0-1719 GCA_049697155.1 Anaerolineales bacterium | reverse complement strand
GCCAAAAGCTGGGCGCTGCGCTGATCGGCTTTAACCAACCGCACCAGTTCACCGGCGAGGAGATCAATCGCGGCGAACAGGCCGCCCAGCTCATCGCCCTGGCCATCGCCAAAGCCCGCCTTTATGCATCGGGGGAGCAGCGCGCAGCCCAGCTCAGTCGGGCGAATACGCTGATCACTGCCTTAGGGCACGTAGCAGCGCGCATCGCCACCGCCAACGATCCGGAGGTGGTGATCGATACGCTGGATGTCGAGCTGAAGCAGCTTGGCATGCACTTCTTGTTTGCACGCTCTACTACAGACCGCCAGCACCTGGCGCTGCGCTACATCTCGTTGGATAGGCGCTTGCTGGCAATGCTCGAGAAACATGCTGGCCTGCAGTCTAATGAGATCCTCGTGCCGCTCCAAAACGTCCCGGAGATCGCACAGTGTATCGAAAGCAAACAGCCAAGGCTGCTGCAAAATCCGCTGGATGTTATCAACGCCGCATTCCCTTTCTTCCCTGCTCCAGTGCTCAAGCGCAGCTTGCGTCTGCTATGAATCCATGAGGGGATTCCGAGCATCCTCCTGCCCCTGGTTACAGAAACACAGGCGGTAGGATTGCTCGTCGTGTGGGGTTTGGATTTACAGGAGCAGGATTTTTCTTATCTGACCGTTTTCGCCAGCCAGGTGGCTATCGCGCTGGAAAAAGCGCGGCTCAACCTGGACTTGCAGCGATTGGCGATCACCGACCCCTTAACGGGCTTGTTTAACCGGCGCGGCTTATACGAGCTGGGCCAGCGCGAGGTAGAACGCGCCCGCCGCTACGCGCGCCCGCTTTCGGTGATCATGCTGGATATTGACCATTTCAAGCTGGTCAACGACCGTTATGGACACCCTATAGGAGATGAGGTCTTGCGTGTTCTCACCGAACGCATGAAGAAAAATGTGCGCGAGATCGATATCCTCGCCCGTTATGGTGGTGAAGAATTCGTAATCCTTCTTCCCGAGATCGATCTGGTGGATGCCAGGCCTGTCGCCGATCGTTTGCGCCAGGCCATTGGCGATCAGCCCATCTCGACCGAGCAAGGAGATATCTCCATTACGATCAGCGTCGGCGTGAGCCAGACCGGCTGCGTCCCTTACGAGCTGGAAGCATTGATCGCCCGCGCCGATACAGCGATGTATATTGCCAAGCAACAAGGCCGTAACTGTGTTGCACTGGACATTAACAGCAGCAGCGCTCTCGAGGTAATTGCACATGAATAATGCTGTCTTATCAGCTCATGACAGCTCGCGTTCGAAGCATTACACGACAGATTTGATTCAGGCCAGCGAAACGCGCTATCGCGGTCTGTTCGAGGATTCGCCCATCTCTTTGTGGGAGGAGGATTTCTCTCAAGTTAAACAGCGCATCGATGCCCTGCGGCAACAAGGCATAGCTGATCTCCGAGCTTATCTGGAAAGCCACCCCGACTTTGTGAAGGAATGCCTCGCCGTCACCCGAGTGGTCGATGTCAATAAAGCTACCCTTGCGCTCTACGGGGCCAGCAGTAAAGAGGAGCTGCTCTTCAGCTTGGAAAAAATATTGCCAGCCGACGCACACATCGCCTTTATGGAAGAGTTGCTGCATATTGCCAATGGGGACCTGCAATTTGAGTGGGAAGGGATCAACCTTACTATGGCAGGAGATCCGATCCATGCCCGTCTGCACTGGACGGTCTTACCAGGCTATGAAGAT
>JBAVVF010000494.1:0-3599 GCA_049697155.1 Anaerolineales bacterium | reverse complement strand
TTTCACGGAAACCACGGAAAGGAGCCTTTTTATTACGGTTTTTTCCGTGAAACTCAGTGACATCGTACCCGCAGGGTAAATCCGTGGTGTCCGTGTCCCAAAGAGTCTTTAAGAAACAGTCTCTAAGAACACTCATCCACCACTGATAACCACGGATGAACGCGGTCCCCGCTAAAACTCCGTTCGAAAAAACGGTTTGATCTGCGTTCATCCGCGTCCATCTGTGGTTCAAAATGCCCTTAACCAATCTCTCAGTCTTCCGTAATCCTTTCGTAAGGAAGTTTTCCTAGAATGGACACATCAAGGAGACCGAGCATGAAACCTTTTCTTTTGGGATTGACAGCTATCCTCCTGGTCGGATGTGTATCGCAAACGGGTAAAGTCCAGCCCGCAATGTCTCCCGGGCCGAAACCCGCGCCGCTCCCGGACCTGGGTGCAGCTCCCGAACTAATAAATGACACCTGGCTGAACGCGGACGCGCCGCTGCGCCTCGCCGATCTGCGCGGCAGGGTGGTCATCGTTGAGATGTGGACGTTTGGCTGCATCAACTGTCAGAACGTGATGCCTGCGCTCAAGGAATGGCACAACAAATATAAGGATCAGGGACTCGTCATCATCGGCAATCATTATCCCGAGTTCTCCTATGAGAAAGACCTGACGAATCTAAAGGAGGCGGTGGCTCGTTTCGATATTCAATATCCTGTCGCCCAGGATAATGAGGGTACGACATGGCGGGCGTACCAGAATCGTTACTGGCCAACTTTATACTTGATCGATAAACAGGGTCACATCCGCTACGTGCACATCGGTGAAGGACGATATAAAGAAACAGAAGAGAATATCAAGACATTATTGGAAGAATAGTAATGTCGTTGCGAGGGAGTGGCGCCTCGGGCGCCACGACCGAAGCAATCTCCTCATTCGTTGGGGTTGCTTCGCTCACCGCAGAGCGGTTCGCTCGCAACGACATTTAGAATAGAGGTAACCATGAATGCCAAATACAAATCCGTGCCTGTCAAACCATCGGAGATCACGCCCTACTCGCAATATCTCTCGCGCCGCGACTTCCTCAAAGCCGCGGGCATCCTGACCGGGTCCGCGCTGCTGGCGGCCTGCGCGCCCGAGGCAACCTCCGAGGCGGAAGCGCCGGTCGTTCCGTCCGGCAAAACGGATGAGCGCGGCGATCCCGCCAATTCCTTCGAAGATATTACCAACTACAATAACTTCTACGAGTTCAGCACCGACAAGGAAGCCGTCAACCCGCTTTCGCAGGACTTCACGGCCGCACCCTGGACTGTGGAAGTCGGCGGTCTGGTGAACAACCCGAAGACGTATGGGGTTGAAGATCTGCTGAGTAAATTTCCGCAGGAGGAACGCATCTATCGTCTGCGCTGTGTGGAAGCCTGGAGCATGGTCATCCCCTGGCAGGGCTTTCCCCTGGCCAGCCTGCTGAAGGAAGTGGAACCGGCCTCCGACGCGAAGTTCGTCCGCTTCGAAACCGTCTATCGCCCGGAGGAAATGCCCGGTCAGGACAGCCCCTTCTATCCCTGGCCCTACCAGGAAGGCTTGCGTCTCGACGAAGCCATGCACGACCTGACGATCCTGGCTACGGGATTGTACGGGCAGCCGATGCCCAACCCGAACGGCGCGCCGATCCGGCTGGTCGTCCCGTGGAAGTACGGGTTCAAGTCGATCAAATCGATCGTGAAGATCGAGCTGGTGGCCGAACAGCCGACCACACTGTGGAGCATGGTGGGCCCCAATGAATATGGTTTTTATTCGAATGTGAATCCCGAGCGTCCGCACCCGCGCTGGTCGCAGGCCTCCGAGCGCCGCATCGGTGAGCTGGGCCGCCGCGAGACCCTGATGTTCAACGGCTATGCCGAGCAGGTCGCACCCCTTTACGAAGGCATGGATTTGATAGAGAATTATTAGGAATGTCGTTGCGAGGGAGTGGCGCCGTCGGTCGAGTATCGAGACCAGGCGTCACGACCGAAGCGTCGCCGTGGCGCCGTGGCGACACAATCTCCTCATTCGCGGGGGTTGCTTCGCCGCCCGGGCGCAACATGTTGCGCCCCTACAGAATTGGCGGCTCGCAACGACATAGGATGATCATGAACTCTTTCTTCAAACGCTATACCCCGCTCCAAATCGCCATCCACATTTACGCGTGGTCTGTGCTGGTGCTCCTGATCGTCGACTTCTTCACCGGTAACCTGACCGCCAACCCGATCCAGGCCCTGGAACAGCGCACGGGACGGCATGCCATCACGCTGCTGGTCCTTTCCCTGGCGTGCACGCCGCTGAATACTATCTTCGGCTGGCGGGAGCTGATCAAGCGCCGCCGCGCCCTGGGGCTGTACGCCTTCATGTACGCGACCATTCACGTGATCATCTTTGTCGACCTCGACTATGGTCTGGCATGGAGCCTGATCGTTCAGACGATCCTAGAAAAGCCGTACATTATTGTTGGCGTGATCTCATTTCTTATGCTTGTCCCGCTTGCATTTACGTCTTTCGATATCTGGAAGAAACGCCTGGGCAGGAATTGGAAGCGCCTGCATAGATTCGTTTACATCATTGCCCCGCTGGTGGCATTGCATTATGCCTGGGGCAAGAAAGGCGACTTCTTTCGCCTGCAGGGCGAGATCATCCGCCCCCTGATCTATTCGCTGGTCATCATTATCCTGCTGATCATGCGTCTCCCGCAAGTGCGCAAGGCTCTCGCCTCGCTGCGTGACCGGATCCTGGTCCTGTTTCGAAAGCGGGAGCCCCAGCCGAAAGCCGATACCCCGTAATTCTTAAACTGCGAAGGAACGAAGAACGCGAAGACTATTTTTATAGAAGTCTTCGCGCTCTTATTTTGTTCGGTGCGCGCTGCCTAGAAAATCCCTTTGATGAACAGCAGCAGCCCCACGATTGCCAGCGGGATACCGACGATGGCGCCCACGACCGTGACGGTCAGGATCACTCCGACAATCATCAGGACAATGCCGAGGATCATCGCGACCAGGCGTCCGGTCATCTCGACGATGACGGCCAGCAATTTCCAGAGCGCCGCGAAGGGCCAGAGATACCAGGGAACCTGATGCTTTTCACGCGTAGTCATTTGGACCTCCAAAATAAAGATATCAACGAGGTGACGGCCACTGTCAAGGAGCGTAACGGTCGGTGGCCATCACCCGATTAAACATACGTTGATTGGCTGTCAAAGTAGCACAGGGACGCTTGCGGCTACATGTTATAATGCCGCCATGCCACCCAAAAAGATGCCCCCAAAAAGAAAAATCGTCAGGCGTGCCCGGGTCCCCGAACCGGCCGTCGAAGCAGAAAACCTTCCGGACAATCAAGCCGCTGCCCGGGATACGGTTACCCTCAAGCGCAGCCACCTGTATGCCGGGCTGACCGTATTGACGTTCGCGCTCGGTGTTCTTGTTGGTTACTTTATTTGGGGATACGGGACGCCGCAGCCGGGCGTCTACAAAATCGAAACCAGGGGCGCACCAAGTCTCGGTCCGGACGACGCGCCCATCGTGATCGTCGAATTCAGTGACTACCAATGTCCATATTGCGCCAAGTGGTATGAGGAGGTATTCAAT
>JBAVVF010000493.1:0-1539 GCA_049697155.1 Anaerolineales bacterium | reverse complement strand
GCGTGCCGGAGTATGCCCGTCAGATGGGATGGGTGATCGGTGACCCGGCGGCTCTGCTGGTCGTCGAGTTCAGCGGCGACGAGCCGCCGGCATTGAAAGATGCGGCCTGCAAAATCGGCGAGGTCATGACGATCGCCGAAACGAAGGAAGATCAGGCCAGCATCTGGAATATTCGCAAAGTCGGCCTGGGTCTGCTGGATTCGAGCCCGCAGTCCGCGCGACCGGCCGCGTTCATTGAAGACTGCGCAATTCCGGTGCAGAGACTGGGTGAGTTCGTACGTGAGGTTGAACGGATCGTAGCCGAGCACGGGACCATCGGCGGCGCGTATGCGCACGCCTCGGCGGGCTGTCTGCATATTCGTCCCATCCTGGATTTGAAGACTGCCCGCGGCGTGACCGATCTGCGTTCGATCAGTGAAGCGGTCTTTGCCTTGACCGTCCGGCTGGGCGGAGCGATGAGCAGTGAACACGGCGACGGCCTGGTCCGCTCCGAGTTCCTCGAGCAGACCTATGGGCCCGAGCTTGTCCAAGCGATGCGGACCCTGAAGCGCGCCGCGGATCCGGACAACATCCTTAATCCCGGAAAGATCCTCGACGCTCCAAAGCTGGACGAGAATCTGCGCTATGGCCCGGACTACCGGTCGCGCGCCTGGGAAACAAATCTCTCGTTCGAAAACAAGGGCGGACTGGCGATTGCAATCGAACAGTGCAACGGGCAGGGCGTCTGCAAGAAAGATACGGGTGTGATGTGCCCGTCGTATCAGGCCACGCGTGAGGAGATGCACTCGACGCGCGGGCGCGCCAACCTGCTGCGGGCGATGATCAGCGGACCTTTGACCATGGACCATGGACGGTCGCTGGTTCGCGGTCTACAGTTTTTCGATAAGGAAAAGATGGAAGCTGCGGCCGCGGCTCTCGATCTTTGTCTCGCCTGCAAAGGCTGCAAGTCAGAATGCCCCTCGGGCGTGGATATGGCGAAGTTGAAGTTCGCTTTCCAGGCCGAATACTATAAGATTCATCGGCGGCAGCTGCGTGACTACGTCTTTGGCTATTTTCACATTGCGGCAGGGTTGGCTGCAGCCTTCGCACCGATCACGAATGCCATGCTTGCAATCCCTGTGATCCGAAATCTGGTCGCGCGGATTTTGGGGATCACCCCTCATCGTCCGTTCCCGAAGTTTGTGAGTACATTCGGCAGGTCACGCTTGAAGCGTGGCGTGCAAACCGGCAGGAAAATATTCTTTCTGGCCGATCCGTTTGCGCGCTACATCGAACCGGAGACGGAACAGGCTGCGCTCGACATTTTGTCCCGCTGCGGCTTCGACGTGCATGTGCTGCCGATCCTGGGCGCGGGGGCGTCGTTCCTCTCGAAGGGGTTCATCGACCAGGCCCGGCGGCATGCGGCGCGTGTGCTCGACTTGCTGAATCAGGCAGACCCGGCGCGCACAGCGTCGATTGTGGGCATCGAGCCTCCGGACATCTACGCGTTCAAGAACGACTATGCGGAGCTCCTGCCCGGACGGGAGGAGGAGATCAGAC
>JBAVVF010000492.1:0-3078 GCA_049697155.1 Anaerolineales bacterium | reverse complement strand
AATCGTATCTGCTTCGGACAGCGTGGAAAGCGGACTGGTTGAACGGTACAATCGCTGGATGGCAGACAAGCCTCGTCCATAAGCAGCTGTGGAGGACAAATAGATGGACTTCGAACGCACAACTTCGCGCACAAATTTTTGTGCGACATACAAAGTTTCATTGCTGCAATCTGCGGAAACGATCAAGCCATACTTTTCCGGGTCACAGGCTGAGATTTTTTCAGCCGCGATCTCGATCGCTTTCTCCCACGTGACAGGCAGGCTGCCTTCGCGATCCACCCGCGCGGGATGCTGCAAACGGCTGGGATGATTGACCATCTCCGTAATTCCAAACCGGCCCTTGACGCAAAGCATATCGGTCCCGCCGGCGTGATCAGGCAGACTGCCAATCACCCTGCCATTCCTGACGAGCAGGCGCATCTGACATCCGGCGCTGCAGAGCGGGCAGGTCGTGGATACTTCGCGCTCCGGGACCCCACTCCATTTGCGAGCCTTTTCAGATAATGTTCCGGTCGGGCAAACCTCCACACAGGCGCCGCAGAAACTGCATCCGGCCTGCAGGAGAGGGCGCCCGAACGGTGTGCCTACAACGGTATCTGTTCCCCGGCTCGTCAACGTTATCGCGCTGGAAAAATGATTCTCCTCGCAGATGCGCACGCAGCGCTCGCAGAGAATACACAGGTTGTAGTCCCGATCGAAGAACGGATCTTTTTGCTCCACAGGCAGCATGCGGTACCGGACGGGATACCCGCCTTCAGCGAGGCCGAGTCGATCCGTCAGAACCTGCAGGTCACACTGGCCATCGCTCGGACACGAGCGACAGCCGGTCGTGACGCCGGTTTTTCGCAGTGTCACCATGCACTCATCGCAGTGACTTTTTTCCTCACAGAACAGGCAGCAGGCAGGATGTTCCGACAGGAGCAGCTTGAGCAATTCCGCGCGGAGTGAATGTATGTTTGGGCTGTCCGTCTGAACGTTCATTCCGTTTTCGACCAGTGTTGTGCAGGCAGTCGGCGTATTCGGTCTGCCCTCGATCGCAACGATGCACATGCGGCAGCTTCCGTGACTTTTCAACCCGGGAAAATCGCACAGCGTTGGGATATCGATCCCGTTCTCGCGAGCGGCTTGCAATACGGTCCTGCCAGCTTCGACGATTAATGAACGCCCATCGATGGTGATCTGAAGACTCATGAGAGCACCTCGCTCATTTGAAAGTGTTTCTGGTCGGCCGGCACAGGAACAGGGACAATCGCCCGTTTGGCGCACACTTCGACACAGGCATGACATTGTGTACACAGCCCTGCGTCCAGCGTATGCAGTTCCTTCAGCCTTCCCTGGATCGCGTTCGCCGGACAAACCCTGACGCATAACGTGCAGCCATTACAATTTTCGGGCAGGATGATGTACTGGAACAGTCCTTTGCAGACCCCGGCCTCACAGTACTGGTCATGAACATGTGCTTCATATTCTGAAAGGAAGTAGTTGAGGCTGCTGGTCACCGGGTTGGAGGCAGCCTGGCCGAGTCCGCACAGGGACGTCCTGACCATCGTATCGGCCACCCTGCGCATCATCACCAGATCAGTCGGCTCGCCTTCGCCTCGGATGATTTTTTCGAGGCGGTCGCTCAATACGCGCGTTCCAATCCGGCATGGCGTACAGTTTCCACACGACTCCCGCAGCGCGAAACCAATAAAGTAGCGTGCCATGTCGACGATACACGTGCTCGCGTCCATGACGATCAGCCCGCCCGAACCCATAATTGAACCCTGGTCGCGCATCGCTTCATAGGTGATGGGAGTGTCCAGTTGGGCCGGACCCAGGCAGCCGCCCAGCGGTCCACCTGTTTGGACGGCCTTGAACGACAATTCTGTCCCGCCCCCAATTTCTTCCACGATCTGCCGCAAGGGTGTCCCAAGGGGCACCTCGATCAGGCCGGTGTTCCTCACTTTCCCAACTAATGAGAAGGTCTTTGTTCCATAATTTCCCGGCACACCAAACTGCTGGTACCATTTCCCGCCGTTCCGCATGATTGCCGGAACGGTCCCTAATGTTTCCGTATTATTGATCAGAGTCGGGCAGCCGTTGTATCCTGCCTCAGAGGGGAAAGGCGGACGAGGTCTTGGCATGCCGCGCTGGCCTTCGAGCGAGGCAATCAAGGCGGTCTCCTCACCACAGACAAAGGCACCAGCCCCCTCCTTGATGAGGATATCAAACGAAAAACCAGACTCCAAAATGTTATCGCCGAGGAGTCCATACTCGCGCATCTGCGCAATTGCCTTTCGCAGATGCTGTACAGCCAGGGGATATTCGGCGCGGACATAGATGATTCCCTGGCTTGCGCCGACGGCAAATCCGGCAATCAGCAAGCCTTCGAGAACGGCGTGCGGATCACTTTCGATCAGGGCGCGATTCATGAATGCACCGGGGTCCCCTTCATCCGCATTGCAGACAACATATTTATGTTTACCCTGTGCCTCACGGCACAGTTCCCACTTTTTGAATGCGGGAAAACCGGCCCCACCCCGCCCCCGCAGACCGGCTTCTTTCAGCGCAGCGAGTGCATATTGTGATCCGCCCTCCAGGACCTTGAGAAATCCCAAATACCCGTCGTTGGCCAAATAATGGTCACCGTCTTCCGGATCGATGTATCCACAATTTTTCAGGATCACACGGACTTGCGGCTTCAACATCGGTAGATCAAAGAATCGGGGGATGCCTGTTTTGACCGAAAACATTTCGTCGCCGAAATGGCCCGTTGCCATCTGGAGAGCAAGCTCGTCATTCCCGAGGCAGGACTTCAGGATCTTTTTGGCTTTCTGCGCAGTGACATTGGTGTAGCTCACTCTGGGAGCGCCGGGCATGGCGATGTCCATAATCGGTTCCAGGTAACACGGACCAATGCAACCGACCTGGACGATTCGAACAGTCTGTCCAAGTTCGGCTGCAGTTTGTTGGATGGTTTCCAGGATATCGAGTGCGCCCGCCGCGATCCCACAGGAGGCTGTGCCCAGATAGATGACCGGGATGTCACTATGGAGGATTTGTGAATCCCACTTTTGAAGAGCCTGCTGCCGGTAG
>JBAVVF010000491.1:0-4228 GCA_049697155.1 Anaerolineales bacterium | reverse complement strand
ATCCAGAGAGGCATCCCGAAGAGCAGATAGAAACCCAGCGCCGCGCCCAGAAACTCAGCCAGGTCCGTGGCGATCGCCACCAGCTCGCCGATGACCCACATCGTGATGACCACCGGCTTCGAAAATTCATTGCGGCAGTGCTCGGCCAGGTTTTGTCCCGTGGCGATCCCCAGCTTGGCGGAAAGCGACTGGATCAGCATGGCCATCAGGTTGCTGGCCACAATGACCCATAGGAGCTGAAAGCCGAACTTCGCGCCGCCCTGAATGTTGGTGGCGAAGTTGCCGGGATCCATGTAGGCCACGCTGGCAATGAATGCAGGCCCGAGAAAAGGCATCAGCCGCGCCAGCCGGCCCTTCTTGCTGGTGCCGGTCAACACCTCCGTTGCCGAGCGGACGGTCCGGTCTTCCTTCTTGACCGCCGATGTCACTGCTGTTTGTTTCATCTCATGATCCTAACTTTGGAAAAAAGCGTCCTGTGCGTTTCATGTATTCACGATATTCGTCGCCAAACTTCTCGACGAGATTGGCTTCTTCCTTCGGCGTACGGACCGCCATCAGGATGAATGTCAACACTCCCAGCACAATAATAAACCAATTGTCTGCGATCATTCCAAAGGCAAGGAACATGGATGAACCGACCGTGTAAAGCGGATGGCGCACCCAGCGATACGGCCCATGTGTGACAAGCTGGTGTTCCCTGCGGGTGGCGCTGGTGGGGGTAATGCCGGTCCGGATACTGCTGAACAGCCAGTAGATTCCGAGCGTGGAGAGGACCCCAATCCCGACCCCCAGCCCACGCGCCCAGTCCGGAAGCCCGATCTTCGACCAGGCCATCCAGTCCGGATTGAGCAGGTATACGAGCGGGCTCAGCCAGAGGATCAGCCCGCCGATCCGGATGGCTGTCATCATGGCAGTCCCGTCGACCTTGAGGGAGATCTTCTCGCCGCTCTCCCGATCGGCCTTGCGGCGGAAATAGGAGGATATACCCATCGCGGTAAATAAAATGATGGCTGCTAAAATGCGAAAGATGTTTTCGTTCATTGTTAATTACCTTCTTATAAAACTCATGTGGTTATTTTGTTTTTGACTGCGTGCTCGCCGCCGAGGACGGCAGCTGGAGCAGTAATGGAAGCAATCTCCCGGTCCTTTTCATGTATTGGCGATATTGATCGCCAAAGTATTCAAGCATTAAGTTCTCTTCGAACCGCATCCGTGAGCTAACTTCAAGCAGGGTCATGCCGAGCCATGCAAGCCCGATCAACCAGTTGGCTGAGATCAACAGCATCGAACCCAGGATCAGGATGAAGGCCGTATAAATCGGATGTCTGACGAATTGATAGGGTCCTTTTGTAACCAGCGTCTGTCCCTCGAGCATGCGCGGCGTGTCGCTCCAGCTTTTGCCGAGAGAATTCTGTGCCCACTGCAGCAGGCCGAATCCCAGCAGGGCGATGCCGACACCTGTCCATCGCAGCCAGACTGGCAGCGGCAGGGATGCCCAGGAAAGCCATTGAGGCCAGACGGCATAGACCAAGATGGCAGGGAAGGCCACCAGGCCAAGAAGACCGGCAATCTTCGATGCCAATCCTTCTTCACGCTTCTTCAGTGTATTTTCTTCTTTGCCATGTTTCCGAACGTAATAGCCGCGATGGAGCGAAAACGCGATTAACAGGGCCGGAAGGATGATTCTAAAAGCGGATTCAGCCTGCATGTCTCTTCTCTTTCGACGGCTCACGCCGCACCGGGCCTGCCCCGCTTTCCTCGACGAAGATCTTGCCGGTGATATTCAATCCGCATATCGAAGTTTTGCGTCCAACCCTGATCGTCAGGTTGTGGTCGTAGGGGGAATAATCCATCACCTCGACCTGTGCCCCCGGGACAAGGCCGAGCCCCTCGAGATGGCGCAGAAGTTCCTTGTCGGAGGCCTGCACCCGTGTGATCGTCGCCATCTGACCGGGGCGCAGGGATGCCAGTGGCGTCAACTTGTCTGAAGGCATCTTCAGGTCGGCCGTCGGGATCAGCTCCCCGTGCGGGTCGCGGACCGGATCCCCCATGGCCGCGGCGATGCGCCGCTCGAAATCCTCCGAGATGACGTGCTCGAGCCGGTCCGCCTCCTCATGGACTTCATCCCACGAATAGCCGAGCGTCTGCACGAGCCAGGCTTCCAGTAACCGGTGGTGGCGGATGACTTCCAGCGCGGCTTTCCGGCCGTCCTTCGTCAGCGTCACACCCTGATGCTTTTGATACTCCACTAGGGCGGGCTTGGCCGAGGCCAGCTTCTGGATCATGCCGGTCACCGAAGCAGGCCTGATGTTGAGTTTGCCCGCCAGCGAGTTGGTGCTGGCCGCTTCGCCGTTCTCGGTCAATTCATAGATGTGTTTCAGGTAGTCCTGAATGGAGATGGTCAATGTTTGTTCCATGGTTATCCGTTCCAGAGTGTGAGGGTGGTGCAGGCAAAGAAGACCAGGTAGGCAATGTTGAAGCCCGCGCCTTCCGTCCAGTCGCGGACGAATTGCGGGAGAATGCGTTTGATCAGCAGCCAGGCAATCGTCACCGTGACGGGGTTGACCGCCGCCATCCAGACCGGGAACGCTGTCTTGCCGGAGGCAACCAGGACAGAGAACAGGATCGAGGCAATCACGACCATAAGCATGAGAGGCCCGTAGGTAATAATCAGCACCTTGCGGTGGCGGGCGATCATCTCCGCGATCACGGCCTGCGAGCCGTCCTCGACTTTGTTCAGCGCCTGGACGTATTCGCCCATGTAGTAAAACGTCCCATGGACGAAAGCTCCGATCACCGAAGCGATGGCAAACAAAAGTCCGGTCAGGAGGGTCAGCGTTGCATTGGCCCCGCTCAACCCCTGGTAGACCTGCCAGAAGCCGGCCAATACGAGTGGTGTGGAAAAGACTCCGAGCAGCGCGCCCCAGATCATGCGGTTGGGCGGAAGCACAACCATCCTCTCGGCGCTGGAAAGAAGTTTTTCGAATGGTCGAAGCCGTGGAAAGTTATCCAGCGTTGCTTTGCTTGCAAGTAAAAGCACATCGCCAATGGCGTAAAGGAACGCGCCAGTCAGAGCGAGCAATCCTGTGATACGAAGGGAAGTGATGAGTGGTTCCATAATGATGACTTTCTGTCGTTGCGAGCCTTCGGGAAGCAATCTCATATGAGATGTTCAACTCGTCGCTTAAAGGTAAGTTGAGACTGCTTCGCTATGTTCGCAGTGACACTATTTAATCAATAACCCTGTCACCCAGAGCAGCAGCATGCCTGTCAACACACCGCTGAAGACGGTCATGGGCATGGCTTCGCGGGCGGTGTCCTTTTGGATCAGCTTGGCAATTTCATAGACGACTTCGAAGATCGCGCCGGTACCGATGGCCAGGAAGAGCACCGCCAGGAAGGGCGAAGGGGTGTAGCCGCCGATCCACGCGCCGACGATGGCGGGCGCGCCGCCGATCAGCCCCATCAGCGCCAGCCGGCCCAGGCTGGGCCGGTCGCGCAGGACCGGGGCAATGATGCCGAGCCCTTCGGTGATGTTCTGGATAATGAAGCCCACGACCAGGAAGGTGCCAAGCGCAATCTCACCGACGTTGTATGCTGCGCCGATGGCCAGTCCCTCGCCGAGATTATGGAAGCCGATACCGATCGCGATCATGAGCGCGACGGCGAGCCGGCGGTCCGTTTCGCTGCCGGTGATGGCGGTCTGACGCCTGGAAATGGCGTCGAGCAGCAGGAACGTCGCGACCGCGCCGATGCCGATCAGCCCGATGCCCTGAAAGGCGGAAGGTACCTCCGCCGCCACTTCGAGCGCCTCGGCAAGGGTATCCAGCCCGAGGAAGACCAGCAGGCCGGCCGTGGCTGCCATCAGGAAGGTCATGGTGCGGCGGCCGAGCTGGCGCAGGGCCGGGAACCAGAAGATGCCCAGAAAGACCGGAATCACGCCGACGTACAGACCGATCAGGGTGAAGCCCCAGAAGGTACGTGCCGAGGGCTGCGGCGTCTCGAAGGCAACCGGGATATCCACTGCAAACGGGATCGCATTGCCGGTGAAGACGGTGATGCCGTAGGCTTCGCCTTCGGACCAGGCATAGTTGACGTGGATTTCCGCGCTGCCAAGCCGCGGGATGGTCGGGTCAAGCGTGACCGTGAACGGCATGACCGCATCGTTGATGATAACCGAGGCGATCGTCAGCTCATCGGGGCCGGTGTTGCGGACGTGCAGATGAAT
>JBAVVF010000490.1:0-1776 GCA_049697155.1 Anaerolineales bacterium | reverse complement strand
GATACAGAGAGGTGATCAAGAACTGGAAGGGATTAAGTTGGAAATTTCATATTCAGGTCAATGAGGGCACGATCACATTCGATAACTTTCAGGAAATCGAATTTGATGACATCCAGTAGGTCAAATTTGCAGCACAAGCCGGGGATGAATCCCCGGCTCTGTTCATGGAAGCGCTTCGCGACAACCATTTCGGCGGACCGTGCAACTATCAAACCGGCGAACTATCGAACTGCCAAACCATCCAACCATTCAGCTATTATCCAAACAGCTTGCCCAAACCTTTTCCCCCGGTCTTTTGCATCATCTTCATCAGTTTCTGAGTTTCGCGGAACTGCTTGATCAGGCGGTTCACAGCCTGCACTTCCATGCCGGCGCCTGCCGCGATTCGTCGCCGGCGTGAGGCATTCAGAACATCGGGGTTACGGCGTTCCTTCACGGTCATGGAGTTGATGATCGCTTCCGATTGCCTGAAGGTTCTCTCGATCTCCTGCGGGTCAACCTGGCGCGCGGCTTGCCCCAACCCACCCGGCAGCATGTCCATGATCTGGGCGAGCGGGCCCATCTTCTTCATCTGCTTCATCTGCTCCAGCCAGTCTTCGAGCGAGAACTGTCCCTGCATCATGCGTTCGGCGGTCTTTTGGGCGGACTGCTGGTCGAAGGCAGCCTCGGCTTTTTCGATCAGGCCGATCATGTCGCCCATCCCCAGAATGCGCGACGACAGCCGGGATGGGTCATAGGCTTCGAGGGCATCCAGCTTTTCGCCCGTACCGATAAACTTGATCGGCACCCCGGTCACCGAGCGGATCGAGATGGCCGCGCCGCCGCGCGAGTCGCCGTCCATCTTCGTCATCATCAACCCCGTGATGGACACACTGTCGCGGAAGCCCTGGGCAATGTTCAACGCTTCCTGACCGATCATCGAGTCCACGACGAGCAGGATCTCCACAGGCGGGACCTGGGCCACGATGGACTTCAGCTCGTTCATCAGCTCCGCGTCGAGCTGCGACCGACCGGCTGTGTCCACGATCAGGATGCCAAACCCGCCCTTTTCGGCTTTGTCGAAGGCGCGCTTGACGAGTTCCGGCGGCTTCAGATTCAGATCCGCCTCGACCGGCACATCGATCCGCTCGCCGAGCTGCTGGAGCTGCGTCACTGCCGCGGGTCGATAGGGATCGCCAGCGACGAGCATCACACGCTCGCCCTTGGACCGGAGCATGCGCGCCAGCTTGCCGGCACCGGTCGTCTTGCCCGAGCCCTGCAAGCCGACCATCATGATCACGTGGGGCCTGGGACCCCGCAGGTTGAGCGGCGCGGACTCACCCAGGGTCTGGATCAGCTCTTCGTTGACGATCTTGATGACCTGCTGTCCGGGGTTCAGGGCCTTCGAGACTTCCGCACCGACGGCCCGCTCTCGCACGCGGGCGATAAACGTCTTGACAACGCTGAAGTGCACGTCCGCTTCGAGCAGGGCCAGGCGCACTTCGCGCATCGCCGCGTCGACATCCGCTTCGGAGAGCTTGCCGCGCCGTCGCAGCTGGTCAAAGACCTGATTCAACCGGGAGGTAAGGTTTTCGAACATAGGCGGGCATTGTAGTGCGGAAGCAGGCCGAGGTCAAGATTGCACGATCTTTGCATTTGTGCTTCGTCTTCGGGCTAGGCCCTCCGCTACCCAAAGGGTACGATGTCAGCGCGGGGTATGTTGCTTGACAATCCCTATGTCACCTAGTAAAATCACGAACGCTTAACAAAAAAATATCCGGCCGAGATAGCTCAGTT
>JBAVVF010000489.1:0-1613 GCA_049697155.1 Anaerolineales bacterium | reverse complement strand
CTATTTTGCGGCTTTGGCACTGACAGTGGTAACCGCCGACCACCGCAGTCTTTTCTCAGATCGCTATTATGTGATCCTGCTGGTGCCGGTCGCGATCATTATTTTGTTGACGTTCGAAAAGCTGGTTTTGCCGCATCTGAAATTCTCATCCCGGCAGGTGCAATTCGGCCTGATTCTGATCTTTGCGCTGTGGTCGGTCTATCCGCTGTATGATTTTGCCGAATACCTGCTGGAGTCAAGAGAGCTGGGCGAGCCCAGCGGCGCGAACATGTTCAATAACCAGACCTATCGTGAAATGGACGTGATTGCCGAGATGCAGAGGATCAGAGCAGAGCAGCCGGATGAGACTTTCTACAGCAATTATTCGGATGCGGTCTGGTTCCATACGCGCAAACCGGTCAAGCCTTCGCCGGTGGACGGCGGCGATCCGGCAGTGAGATATGCAGGCTGGCCTCATAACAAACCGGGTTATCTGGTCTGGTTCGAGCCAAACGAGTACAAGCATTATCTTCCCCCGGAAACGCTCGCGGACTTTGCAGACCTGCAATTGATCTTTGAGGGTGAGGGCGGCAGGATCTATTACGATGAAGCCCGCTGAAATGACAGCCCCGTCTCATTGAGACGGGGCTGTTTGTTGTTTGGTGTAAGTTTTGATTTAGAACAAGCCGACGACTTTTCCTGTCTTCAAGTCCAGATCGACATCGTAGAACACGGGGCGAGTCGGCAGGCCGGGCATGGTCCTCATCTCGCCGAGCAGCGGATAGAGGAAGCCCGCGCCGACGGAAGCGCGAATGTCGCGGATCGGGACACGGAAGCCCTTCGGCACACCCTTCAGGGCCGGATCGTGCGAAAGACTCAGGTGGGTCTTGGCCATGCAGAGCGGAAGCTTATCGAAGCCAAGTTTGTTGAAGAGCTCGATCTTGGCTTCGGCTTCGGGAAGATAATCCACGCCGTCCGCGCCATAAATTTCCCTGCAGATCGTTTCGATCTTTTCCTTGATCGACATTTCCAATGGATAAAGGAATTCGAATTTGGCCGGCTTTTCGGCAGCCCTGATAACTGCCTCCGCCAGCTTGACTGCACCCTTGCCGCCGTCCATCCAGTGCGTAGAGACCGCGGCATCTTCCGCCCCGGACTCGATGGATACCTTCCGGATCATTTCCAATTCTGCCGGGGTGTCGGTGGCAAAGGAGTTGACTGCCACGACCACATTTACACCATAGCGTTTGGCATTCCGGATATGGTGCTGGAGGTTGCCCAGCCCGGCCCGCAGAAGGTCGAGATTCTCGTCCGTGTATTCGGGGGCCAGCGGTTTGCCGGCCACGACCTTCGGTCCGCCGCCGTGCATCTTGAGGGCCCGCACGGTCGCGACCATCACCACCACCTGCGGGATCAGTCCCGAGTAGCGGCATTTGATATCGAAGAATTTCTCCATACCGATGTCCGCGCCGAAGCCGGATTCGGTGACGACGTAATCGGCCAGCTTAAGTGCAATCTTGTCGGCAATGATGGAGGACTGTCCGTGGGCAATGTTGGCGAACGGTCCCGCGTGGACGAAGGCGGGCGTTCCCTCGAGGGTCTGCATCAGGTTGGGTTTGATGGCATCCTTCATC
>JBAVVF010000488.1:0-1539 GCA_049697155.1 Anaerolineales bacterium | reverse complement strand
CTCCAGCATACCGCTCAAGGCCTTCTCGATATCCTCGGTCATGCGATAGATGATCTCGTACAGGCGAATGTCCACGCCTTCCTTCTCCGCCACGCGCCGGGCCGAGACGTCGGCCTGGACGTTGAAGCCGATGATAATGGCATTGGAAGCTGAGGCAAGCATGACATCGTTCTCACCAATGTTACCTGCCTCGGAATACAGGACCTTGATGCCGATCTCGCCCTGTCCAAGTTTGTTCAGCTCGCTGACGATCGGGTCGAGTGAGCCCTGCACATCTGCTTTGACGATCAGGTTGAGTTCCTTGGCTTCGCCGGCCTGGACGTTGGCAAACAGGTCTTCGAGCGAAACCTTCTTCCTGGCCTGGGACTGGGACTTCGCCAGCGCGGCCCGCTCCGCAACGATCAAACGGGCCTCTTTTTCGGACTCGACGACCTCGAACAGGTCACCCGCGGAGGGAACGTCGCTCAGCCCCATCACCGCCACCGGTGTGGAGGGCCCCGCCTTTTTGACAGGCTTGCCTTTGTAATCGGAGAGGGCCCGCAGCCTGCCGTGGGCCGTCCCGGCGACCACGATATCGCCGGATTGGAGCGTTCCATTTTGAACGAGCAGGGTCGCCATGACCCCGCGCGATTTATCCAGTTCGGCTTCGATGACCGTGCCGATGACCTTGCCGTTCGGGTTGGCCTTGATGGAAGTATTATCCGCCACCAGCAAAATTCCTTCGAGCAGATCCTCGATCCCCTGCTTCTGTTTGGCCGAGACCGGGACCACCATCGTATTCCCGCCCCAATCGTCCGGAACAAGCTCCTGTTCGGCCAGCTGCTGCTTGACATGTTCGGGGTTGGCATTGGCCTTGTCGATCTTGTTCAGGGCGACCATGATCGGGACCCGCGCCGCCTTCGCATGCGCGATCGCTTCCCGGGTCTGCGGCATCACGCCGTCGTCGGCCGCCACCACCAGCACCACGATGTCCGCGCCCTGGGCGCCGCGGGCCCGCATCTGCGTGAACGCCGCGTGACCGGGCGTATCCAGGAAGGTGATCAATCTGCCCTTCTTTTCCACCTGGTAGGCACCAATATGCTGCGTGATCCCGCCCGCTTCCCCGGCTGCCACATCCGTCTGGCGGATGGCGTCCAGCAGGCTGGTCTTGCCATGGTCGACATGCCCGAGGATTGTCACCACCGGCGGGCGGTTGATCAGATTCGTTTCATCCTCCCCCGCAATCATGCGCCGCCAGAGCGGCACCTCGCCGGTCTCGACGACCGCTTCCTCCACGACCTCCGGGATCGCCTCAAAACCATATTCAGCCACCACGATCGCGGCCGTATCAAAGTCCACGGACTGGTTGATGGTTGCCATCACGCCGTTGGACATCAGTTTTTTAATGAGATCTATGGGACTCTTTTCGATCTTTTGGGCCAGATCGCGGATCACGATGCTGGACGGCAATTCAATTTTGTTTCCGTTGCTACTCATAGGCCACCTCCTTCTAGTTTGCGAATCTTAATATCAAGATCCGCTATTTCTTAATTCCCCAAC
>JBAVVF010000487.1:0-3127 GCA_049697155.1 Anaerolineales bacterium | reverse complement strand
ACCTTATCGCAGAGCCTGGAGTAAGGAAAAGGCTTTGATGTATATTCGCGAGCAATCGGGGAAACACTTTTTCGCGGACGCGGTCAAAGCGTTCACTGAAATGGTACGGGAGTGACCATGTTAACTTCTGTGACGGGAGCCCTTTTTGTACTGCACGGACTGGTGCATGTGCTCTATGCCGGGCAAAGCAGCCAGTTCTTTGAACTGCGCCGCCGGATGACCTGGCCGGATGCCTCGTGGGCCTTCTCGAAACTGTTCGGCGACGAAAGGATCCGTCAGGTGGGGACCATCGCATTGACATTGACCGCCCTCGGGTTTGTCGCGGGCGGGTTGGGATTGTTCCTGGGACAGGGCTGGTGGCGGCCATTTGCGCTGGGCGCGGCCCTTCTTTCCAGCGTGATTTTCATCCTGCTCTGGGATGGAAAGTTTCTGGCACTCCCCGATCAGGGCCTGATCGGCCTGCTGATCAACCTGGGAATTCTGTTCGTCATATCGATATGGAAATGGCCTGCCTGATTGCGATACAGGGGGACGCGGCTGACTGCCTGTCCGAACCATAACCTCACACTGCACGTTTTTCACAAGCCGAAAACCTTTCAAAAAGATCGATCATTGCCGGGAATTTGAAGCGGGTGAAGGAAACTTCCTCCGTCTTTTTTTATCTGCAGGACTGCTGCGCTTGTGTTACACTCGCCCAGCTATGAAACCCATCCACGCCCTCAAGAACCTCCACAGCCGCTATCCGCGCCAGTTCTGGCTGATGATCGCTGGCGTCGTGATCGCGACCGCAGGCGGCAGCATGATCTGGCCCTTCATGCTGATCTATGCCAGCGGCAAGCTCGACCTGCCTCTCAGCACGGTCGCCACGCTCATTTCCATCAACGCCGGGACCGGATTGATTTCATCGTTTATCGCAGGAACGCTGGCAGACAAGATTGGCCGCAAAGTGGTGATGAACATCAGCCTGACCCTGACCGGTCTGGCTTACTTCCTGCTGATGTACGCCGAAACCTATCTGCAATTCGTGGGGCTGATGATCCTGATCGGACTCTCGAACCCGCTGTACCAGATTGGTGCCGACGCGATGCTGGCCGACATGATTCCCTCCGAAAAACGCACCGACGCCTATGCGATCAACCGTATCGCCAACAACGCCGCCTTTGCGCTCGGCCCGGCCGTCGGCGGGTTTCTCGCGACCCGGTCATATAACCTGGCATTTTACGGAGCGGGCACGGGCTTTCTCATCTACAGTCTGCTCCTTTTCTTTCTGGCACACGAAACCCTTGATAAAACCAGCTTGCATGCCGGCATTCCCGAGAAGCCCAGGCAGGGCTATCGACGCGTGTTTCGCGACGGCAAGTACATGCGCTTCGTCGCGACGATGAGCCTGGGGCTGATCGCGCCCACCCTGTTGTGGATCCTGATGCCGGTGTACGCAAAGACCAACTACGGCATCTCCGAAGCTTTGTATGGCTGGATCCCCACAACCAACGCCCTGATGTGCGTCTTCGTCCAGTATTCCGTCACCAGCCTGACGAGGCGGCGCTCCATCCTTCCCGTGCTTGCCGCAGGCATGCTCATCTATGCCGTGGGAGTAGGCAGTGTTGCACTCATGAGCGGCTTCTGGGGCTTCTGGCTGAGCATGGTTATCCTGACCTTTGGCGAGCTGACCCTGGTCCCGACCGCTACGAAATACGTTGCCGATCTGGCGCCGGCCGATCTGCGCGGTCGCTACATGTCGATCTACTGGCTGGGCTGGGGTCTGGCCCGTACGCTGGCGCCCATCATCGGCGGCTTCCTGAACGACAACATCATGCCGCAGGCCATCTGGATCGGAGGTCTGCTCATCGGCCTGACCAGCACCCTCGGGCTTTTCCTGCTCAACCGCGTCTCCGCCCCTCGGACGACGCCTCTCACCGAGCCGTAGCCTGTTCCTGTTCCAGACGTGTCTTCCTCGCCCCGGCCGTTCACGTCCCAAACGCGACTCTCTTTCGTTGTTGCCTACTTCGAAACGCCCACGTATAATTCCCTGGGAAACAAACTTTATGATGACGAACGTCCAACTTCGCGATGTGATCAAGACCGATCTCCGCATATTCTTCGAGCAGCAGCTGGATCCCGAGGCCGCGCAAATGGCCGACTTCCCGTCCCGGAAAGAGGAAACGTTCATGGCGCACTGGAGCAGGATCATAGCCGACGACTCGATCCTGATCAAAACCATTCTCTTCAACGGCTCGGTAGCCGGGAACATCGTCTGCTTCGAACAGCTGGGCGAACGCGAGGTGGGCTACTGGCTTGGGAAGGAGTATTGGGGAAAAGGCATTGCCACACAAGCCCTGGCGGAGTTTCTTAAACTTATAGATACGCGTCCCTTGTACGCCCACGTTGCCAAACACAACATTGGATCCAGGCGGGTTCTGGAAAAATGCGGATTTGTCTTTTCCAGGGAGGACAGATTGTTTTCTCCTGTGCTTGGCAGGAATATCGCAGAGCTTGTTCTGACGCTTCAGGCAGACGAGCCGGAAAGCTCAGGATAGTATCCGTGCAGATCATTTTTGTACGCCATGCTGAGAGCCAGGCCAACCTCCTGCACGAAATATCCAACCGGGGGCTGAAGCACCCCCTGACGCAAACGGGCCGCCGGCAGGCCTGCGCGCTGGCCCGGAAGCTTGAGGATCAATCCATCTCGTACATCTATTCCAGCCCGGTCCTGCGGGCCATCGAAACGACTGTCATCGTAGCGAACCATCTGGGCGTCGAATACGAAGTCACCGAGTCCCTGCGCGAATACGACCTCGGCGAGCTGGAGGGCCGCGGCGACGAAAAGACCTGGGAACAGTGGCAGACGTTGTTCGACGACTGGACAAAGTTCCGGCGCTGGGAAAACCGCGCTCCAGGTGGTGAAAGCTTCCACGATGTGCGCCAGCGCTTCGTGCCTTTCATCGACGGGCTGATCCGGCACCATCAGGATACGGACGCCAACCTGCTGTGTGTCGGACATGGCGGACTCTACTGGGTCATGCTGCCCCTGGTATTGAAGAACATCGACCACGAATTCATTTTGGCCCACCGATCGTTCGAATACGCGACCGCGGTCGTCGCGGAGCCGGGGCCCGACGGGCTGGTC
>JBAVVF010000486.1:0-3012 GCA_049697155.1 Anaerolineales bacterium | reverse complement strand
GCAACAGCCTGGTGACCATGACGCTCACCGGCGCGCAGATCGATACCCTGCTCGAACTGCAGTTCGTCGGCTGCGGCCAGACGGATCGCGACCGGGTTTTACAGGTCTCCGCAGGCTTTACGTATTCGTGGAGTCTTTCGGCGCCTGCCTGTGACAAGGTCGATCCGGCAAGCATCATGATCGATGGCGTCCCGGTCGATCCCTCGGCTTCCTACCGCGTAACCGTCAACTCCTTCCTGGCGGATGGCGGGGACCGGTTCTCGGTCCTGCTGCAGGGCACCGATCGCCTGGGAGGCGACGTGGATACCGATGCGCTCGAGAAATACTTTGTCGTCAATTCACCTGTCCCGCCCGGGCCGCAGGATCGCATTACCCAGATCCCATAAGCAACACATAACTTAACAATAAACGCAGGACTGGTACCAGTCCTGCGATTTGCTAATCCTGTCTGTAACTTCACACCATCTTGGGCAGGAACACTTGCTGCCGGAATACTCCTGGTTAGGTATGTTCAGCGGTTTGTCTCATCTCGAGATACTTTTCGGCCCAGGCGTCGTTCAAAGCATCTGCCTGTTTTAGAAGCCTTCTTTCACCAAAAACCAGGTCTGGAGGGTAGGGAACCTTGAGATAGTCGAGGATTGCGAGCGCGGTCGGTTCGTAGGCTTCCACAAGCTCTTCATAGATCACCTTGAAAGGTTGGACGTCGCTTGCCTCGAAGAAGCTCTGCCAGCCGGCTTCGCCTTCCAGGACAAGGTTGTACAGGTTGTCGATAAAGGTGAAGTCGAACACAGGCTCTCGGGTGGCAGTAACCGGCGATGCGCCTTTTACCCGGGCATAAACGTTGGTCTGGCCGGCCCTGGCCCAGGATACGGCCTGGCGGACCTTGTCGCGCCGCACGATCCAGATGTAGTGCAGGTTTGGGAACAGGGAAGCCATGATCTGCGGCCCGAGCAGGTCGCGATACTCTGGAAGTTCGCGAAGGTTCCTGAGCATTTCCTCGAAGTAGTTCCACATGACCTTGGTCCCGAACACCCCGTTCGGGGAAGTGCCCTTTTCAAGCACCAGGCGCAGGAAATCCGCCCGGGAGGTGACGCCGTTCTGGCGCGCCCACGCCCCGTTCTCCCAGCCTTCGTGGGGCAGGAAATATTCCTCCGGGACGCCGCCCAGGCCCGTGTTTTTCAGCGCCTCGCACAGCAGGAAGCTGCCGCTTCTCTGCACGGCAAAAATGACATAGCTGGTATGGGGTTTCATGATTGCTCCTATGGTAAATCGAACTCCGCCAGGACAGGATAATGGTCCGAAGCGTGGTTCACGTTTTCCGGCTCACGCACCACCCGGCAGGTTCGCAGATGAGCTTTCATTTTCGCGTTGACAAAGATGTAGTCGAGCCGTGTATTCGGATGGGGCGGGGGTAGTGTGAATCCGTCTTCGCCCGGATTCAAAAAGCGGAAGCAATCCGTAAAGCCGGCGGACAAAACTGCCGGGAGCGAAAAGCGGTAAACCCGGTTGCCCTGCAGAAAAATCATCCAGCGTAACCAGCCGGGCATGCCTGCCGTCCAGACCCGATCCCCCGGCGCGATGGCGTTGAAATCGCCAGCTATGATACAAGGTTCATTTTGGCGACTGCGGGCATGCCTGACAATATATTTTGCCTCCCACAGCCGCCAGACTTCAAAAGGAAATCCCAGGCTGGCAATGGGATGCACGCCGATCATTCTTATGGTCTTATTCGGCTCGTACTCGATCTCCGCCTCGATAAAGTTTCGCCAGACCGGGAAAAGAGGATGGAAGCTGGTAAATGCCCTGACGGGAAGCCGGCTGAGCAGCGCCACCCTGCGCTTCTTATTCCCCGAGCCGATATAGTAATTCATTGCCAGTGCCCGAGATAGGAACTTCAGAAGTTCTTCGCTGTAGACTTCCTGCAGGACGGCCACGTCAGGTTGGGCAGTCTGAATTACTTCCCGGATGTAGGCTTCCCGCCGTTCGCCGCCATTCAGGATATTGTATGTCATCACGCGCAGGGACATTTCGCTCCAGGCCTCAGGGGTGTAAAAAACCAGCCATTCTCCGCCGGCCGGTGGGAAGGTTGGACGGCGCCCGCTATTTCCTTACACGGTTGATTACGATTCGCAAACGCCAGGCTAACGTGGGTCTTTGCTTTTTGAGGATATAGCGTCTGGCTTCGGGCCCATACAACCGTCCCAGAATGGCTGCCAATTCCTGACAATCCGCATAATTGGCTACGTAGGTAAAATCGTGGACAGGGATGGGGGCGGTGACAGGTACTCCGTTCCAGGAACTTTCTTCGATGAAGAAATCGGCCGCCTGGCAGATTTCACCGAGCTGTTCGGCTGGAGCGATTTCCGTCACAATATGAGGGAAGACCTTCGCCAGCAAGGGAGTCAGCTCGCCGCACAAAGCGCCTGGAGCCGGTAAAAGGTCGATTAGATAGCCGCCCGGTTTGAGCACCCGCCAGGCTTCCGCATGGCTGATGAAGGCCCAGGCGCAGATCGAGGCATCGAAGGAGTTGTCGGGGAAAGGCAAATTGTCACAGTGGGCCCGGATGTACTCCACATTCCTGAAGCCGGCCTCCTGTGCCAAGGTTCTGCCGAAATGTAGAACAGATCCAAAGGGATCGATCGCTGTGACCTTTTTGGCTTTCCTGGCCGCCCCCAGGGTTGTCCGGCCGGTTCCGGCACCAATATCTATGACTTCCAGCCCGGTCAGGTCGATGAGCTTATTCAGCTCGTCCATCAGCCCCACGCTGGACAATGCGAATTTATGGTACAGGTCCGGATGTCTGGAGCTCAGCCAGTCAAAATCAAAGTACCTGGGAACCGGGTTGTGCTCATCGTAGTTTCGCCAGGCATCCCGAGGGGCCGCCGGCACATCATATCCGGCGTTTTCCAACTGTTCCTGTGTGATGTCCATGATGTTTCCTCAAAGAGTTCTGTATGCAGGGCCATGTTCAAGGCGTAGTATAGCATCCTCCGTCTCCAGGCAGAATATCCC
>JBAVVF010000485.1:0-2675 GCA_049697155.1 Anaerolineales bacterium | reverse complement strand
ACTCTGCCCGGCGAGGCAGAGTCGCACTTTTGCTTTAAGTTCCCGAGCGCTGCGCCAGGAGCGCATACGCTGCGATGCCAAACGCGATGGCGACATTGAACGATCTCTTTGCCCCCAGCATGGGAATGTACAGGATCCGATCGGACAGGTTCAGCAGTTCGGGATCAACTCCGGTCACCTCATTGCCGACGATCAGGACCGCCAGGTCCGGGAATCGGGATTCGGTAAATTGGGAGATGGGTAGCGAACGCGGGTCCTCTTCAAGCGCATAAACCTTCCAGCCTTCCGCTTTCAAACCCTTCACCAGCCTGACCGTATCCTTGTGGTAGGACCATGGGACTGCCTGCTCTGCGCCGAGGGATGTTTTTGTCACGGCTTCGTTGTCGGCCGTGGGCGTGATGCCGCACAGATAGGCATGCGTGAAGCCGAACCCGTCGGCACTGCGCAGGATCGATCCTACATTCCACGCTGAGCGGATGTTGTCGAGCAGCACGGCTAAATTCTTTCCTCTTTCTTCTTTCAATCCGACTTGACTTGCTGCCGGCATTGCGTTCTTCCCGCCTGGGCCGTGCGCATCGGCATCGGGTTCAGTGTCCAGCTGCCGGCTAAGAACGATCCGGGTATCCCCCAGGCAGGCCGGGCAGCGTGTGCCGAATGGATGTGACCGGACCAGCGGATAGCGCAGCCCACAGGATTCGCATACTCTGATCTCGCAGGAGTTATCTGGCATGCGGTCATTATACATGCTACAATTTGTACATGCATCGCGTGGTCCCTGAACTTATCGTGGAAAATTACCGGGCCGGCCGCTACAGCGGGGAATTTCCTGCGGTGGGGATGTTCCTTGACCTTTCAGGTTTTTCCACAATGACCGATACTCTGATGCAGCATGGCCAGCATGGAGCGGAGGTGCTGGCGGGACTGATGCATGAAGTATTCGATCCTCTCGTGGAAAGTGTTCTCGATTATGGGGGCAAGGTGGTCAGCTTTGCCGGCGACGGCGTGATGGCGTTGTATCCCATCGAAACGGATGTAAAGTCAACCGCCCTGCATGCTCTGACCTCCGCCTGCGTGATTCAGAAACGCTTCAAGGAAAACCCCGTCCATCAGACTGTCTATGGCAGTTTTTTTGTCTCGGCCAAAATCGGCCTGTCGATCGGTTCCGTTTCCTGGGGGATTTTGCGTTCCGTAAGTGGAGATCAGGCGACTTATTACTTTCGCGGCAGTGCGGTCGATGAATCGGCGGAGGCGGAGCACCATGCCAAGGCCGGGGATATTCTGCTGACGTCGGAAATGCAGAATCTTCTGCGGGACGAGATTTACATCACGCCCTGCGATTCGTTTCAGCGCTTCAACGGATTCCGCTTCGACCTGCCTGTTCCCACCCGGGTCGTTTTCCCACCCATCGACCTGGAAGTGGCGCGCGTGTTTATGCCCGAGGAAGTAATTGCATATGATGTACGCGGGGAATTTCGCCAGATTGTCAATCTGTTCATGCGGTTCCCCAACCTTTCTGAAAATCAGTTACGCGATCTCATGAGCAAGGTCTTTGAGCTGCGAAACAAGTACGGTGGTCTGTTGAACCGCCTGGATTTTGGCGACAAGGGCTGCAATCTGCTTATGCTGTGGGGCGCTCCGGTGGCCTATGAAAACGATATTGGCCGAGCCCTGAATTTTCTGCTCGACCTGAAGTCCCGCTTTGATTTCCCGATCACCGCCGGTGTGACGTACTACATCGCACATGCCGGGTATCTCGGCAGTTCCATGTGTGAGGATTACACCTGCTACGGGTGGGGCGTTAACCTGGCTTCCCGTTTTATGATGAGTGCACCGACCGGAGCGGTCTGGGTGGACGATCGGATTGCCCGGCGGGTTTCGAAGAGATTCGAATTTCAATTTGTCGGCCGGCAGTCGTTCAAGGGATTTGCAGCGGCTCAAAAAGTCCATCGTTTGCGCGGTTACAGACAAAACATGGAGCCAATCTATCAGGGAGAGCTGATCGGCCGCGCCAGCGAGCTTGCCCAGTTGGTGAATTTTATCGAACCCTTGTGGCAAAACAGGTTCGCGGGACTGCTGGTTGTATCCGGTGAGGCGGGCGTTGGCAAGGGACGCCTGGTCTACGAGTTTCGTTCCGCGGCGCTCCTGGAGGGCAGTCAGATCCTGTGGGCTGTCTGCCACCCTGACCAGATCCTGCGCCAGTCCTTCAATCCCCTGCGCAGCTGGCTCCTGAGATACTTTGGACTGATGTCCAATCAATCGGCAGAGGAGCGGCGGCATGTATTTGACGAAAAACTGGACGAGCTGCTCGCCTCCCTCCCGGACCCGGAACTGGCGCGCGAGCTCGACCGGACTCGTTCCGTGCTCGGGGCGCTGCTGGAACTCTATTGGGTGGATTCGCTTTACCAGCAGCTCGATGCAGAAGGGCGCTACAACAATACCTTCCTGGCATTGATCGCGCTGTTCAAGGCGGAAAGCCTGCGCCAGCCGGTCGTGATCTGTCTTGAGGATTTTCAATTTATCGATAGTGATACGAAGGATTTTTTGCCGCGCCTGAAGCGGGCCATCCTGGCGGCTGGCGAAGCCTATCCGATTGGATTGATTGTGACCACCCGTCCCTCCGATGGATCGCTTGACCCGGACCTGATCGATGCCCGCATCGATCTTGGTGGGCTGGG
>JBAVVF010000484.1:0-2262 GCA_049697155.1 Anaerolineales bacterium | reverse complement strand
GTCTGATGGCTGATTACGATCTTATTAAAGTGGACAAGGCGGATGCGAAATTCGATAAATTTGTCAGCATGCTGCGTGTGAAATATGGGTATACTCCCGAGAAAGCTCGGGAAGAGATCGGCAGGTTTTGGGCGGAATATGTAGCCAAAAGTAAAGTCGGCAAATAAGCATTTCCCGGCCAAAAATCATAAACAGAGACCCTGGTGGCAGCACTCCTCCAGGGTCTTTTCTTTTATCAATTGGGAATTTGCCTCCACGACCTGCCTGGAATCGGCTAGAATTCGACTCGATGGATGAGATCTTTCAAAAGCTGATCGCCAATGATTTTTCAGATCTAAGGGGGCTTACAGGCGGTGTATCTGTTCCTGTATCAGAATCCCTTGTCAATGAAATCATCCAGGCCGCGCTGCGATGGAATAAGACGATCCGATCCTGCCGCGTGGCCCTGCATGAGCAAAATCGTGCGTCTGTCCATCTGAAAACAACCCTGCTGCCCTGGCCCCTCGATCTGAAACTGAAGCTCGACGGGTCTGTGGATTTTGCCAGCTTTGCCTCACCTAAAATCAGGGCGTGGCTCGAAAATAACCGTTTGTTGGGAAGCCTGGGCTCATTTTTCAACGCACTGCCCGAGGGAGTCAAGCTCTACGGCAGCCAGGTGGTGATCGATCTTGGATCTTTTCTGCAGACAACAGAACAAAAAAAGCTCCTGAATCTGATCAAGGCTGTTGACATCCGGACGGAGCCCGGTAAAGTGGTTTTCGATATCACAATCGAAGTTGACTGAAGGGATGGGGAATCTGGGGAGTGGCTACCTGAGTGTGTTAAGCCACAGAGACCACAGAGCTTTAAGAGATTTTTTCTCAATGGGCTCAGTGTTCTCTGTGGCTAAGAAGATTTTTACCCACACTTTTCGCCACTCCCGGAATCTGCAACGCACCTTGAATCGCTGGTACAATCGCATAAGCACCTGTCTAAGGAGGTTGGAGTGGCAAGAAGCATCATTGGTCCCGATGTAAGTTTTTACCAGGATGATCCTGGTACGCCGCAACAAATCAACTTCGAGCGGATGAACACGGCTGCGGATTTCGTCATTATTCGTGCGGGACAAAATCTGTGGGTGGATTCCGATTTCAAAATCAACTGGCGCACTGCCAAAGAAGCTGGTTTACCCCGGGGTTCGTACTGGTTCTATGACAGCCGCGCCGAACCCCGACAACAGGCCGAACTGTGGTTCAACCTGTTGGAGGGTGATCTGGGCGAACTGCCTCTTTTCCTCGACCTGGAAGAAGCCTATCGGGGCAGCTACACAGGCTGGCAGCATTGGAAGACATGCCTTGAGCGGCTGAAGGCACTGGCCGGCTCGAAGGAAATCGCCATTTACACTGCCTATCACTACTGGAACAACAATGCGCCCCTCAGCCAGGCGAATGAGTTGGAATATTTCCATCGCTATCCATTGTGGATTGCGAATTATGGCGTCTCCCAGCCCCTTGTTCCCAGGCCGTGGGGAGCAAATGAATGGTTGTTATGGCAGTTTACTGCCTCCGGCGATGGACTGGCCTATGGCGTCGAAAGCCTGGAGATCGACCTGAACTATTTCAACGGGGACGCACAGGCATTCGCTGACTGCTTTGGGGTCGCGGTGCCGGGAGATCCGATCCCGCCCGATCCGGCCGGCAATCAGTACCGGGTCAATGCCGGATCGCTGTACGTGCGCGAAGGGCCTGGCACAAACTACAAGGCCATCGGCTACCTGCTCAGGAATCAAATAGTCGAGGCGCTGGAATCGAATGTGGATGGGAGCTGGCTGCGCGTCCGCCGCCTCACCGACGGCCTGACCGGCTGGTCCTCCAGTACCTACCTGATACGCATCACCGCTCCGCCTCCACCGCCCCCACCGCCGCCTCCCACGGGCGAACGCTACCGGGTCAACGCCGGATCGTTGTACGTGCGCGAAGGGCCTGGCACGAACTTCAAAGCCGTTGGCTCCCTAATCAGAAATGATATCGTCGAGGCGCTTGAAATCAGCGCCGATAAGGGCTGGATCCGCATCCGCCGCCTCAGGGATAACCTGACCGGCTGGAGCTCAGCTGCCTACCTCGTAAAGATCGAGGATACACCGCCTCCACCTCCGCCGCCTCCGCCCCCACCTCCGGTGGGAGATAAATTCCGGGTAACGGCCACCCGGCTGCACGTCCGCGCAGGGCCCGGGACGGAATACACCTCGCTGGGTTATGTCGATTTCAACGAGGTTGTCACGGC
>JBAVVF010000483.1:0-4910 GCA_049697155.1 Anaerolineales bacterium | reverse complement strand
CGGTTGACAACGCTTGCCGGTTGCGCGGAGATTCCTCGTTCCCTGCGGTCACTCGGAACACACGCCTTCGGCGGGTGCAGTGCTCCCGTGACACAAGCACTGTTTATTCGTAATTGATGTTCTCGCGTTCCTTCACGCCGAACTTCGACGGCGGCAGAATCAGGAACACCAGATTCAGCAGAATGCCGATCAGCGCCGCAAACACAATCGCCGGGATGCCGTTCGGGAACAGGAACGGGATCGGGAAGGGGAAGACACCATTGGGGAGCACCAGATTGCCTCCGATGCCGCAGATGAGGATGATCGCGCCGATCGCGAGCTGTTTCGGGTCGAAGAGATTAACCTTTTCAGATTGGATGAGGGCAATGCCCTGCATACCGATGACGCCGAACAGGTAGATGCTCAAGCCGCCAACGACAGCCGCGGGCATGGTGTTGACCAGCATCACCAGTTTGCCGAAGAAGCCAAGTACGATGGCCATGGCGCCTGCAGTCATCAGCACCGCGGTGGAATAATTGCGCGTGATGGCCATAAGTGAATTGTTTTCACCGTAGTTCGTACCCGCGCATCCGCCCAGGAGACCGACCACGATATCATCCGTGCCGTCTGCAACAAGGTTGAGTCCAATCAGTTCCTTGATATTGTATGGTTTGCGTCCAAGCTTGGAGGCGAGTTCATCGATGTAGAGACTCATCTGGTAGAGATGAGCCGTGGATTCAGGAACCGTGGCAATAAAGATAAGCGCAATACTTAATGCCATGCCCCAGGCTTCAGGATTTGTGAAGGCCGGGAAGGTGAATTTGGGCATCGCAAACCAGGCCGCCTGGTTGACTGCCTCAAAGCTCACCAGTCCGAATGGGATGGAGATGAGATAACCGAAGATCGCGCCGAGCAAAATCGGCAGCATGCCGATCAATCCCTTGCCTTGCAAATACACCGAGAACACAACGGTTGCGATGAGAGTGATGAATGCCACCAGCCAGGTCGTCGCGGCCTTTTCTGGCACGGCCCAGTTCCCTGCGTTTCCGAGGGCAGCATTCGCCAGCGCAATGCCGATGACCATGGCCATCGAACCTGTGACGACGGGCGGCAGAATGCGATCCAGGGCAGATTTACCGACGCGCATGATGAGCAAACCCATCAAAATTTCGAAGACCGCGGTCAGGATGATGCCCACCTGGACGATCTTTACACCTTCAGGGCAGTAAACCGCAGTGGAGTTGAAACAGTCCGGCGCAAATTTGCTCATCACGGTGATGATGACCGCAATGTACGAGAAGGATGAGCCGTAATACATCGGGATCTTGCGCTTGGAAACAAGCAGGGCAATGATGGTGCCAAGCCCGGAGGCCAGCAGGGTAACGCCTACGTCAAATTTGGTCAGAAGCGCAACCAGTACGGTAGCAGGAAACATTGTCAGGAATTGCTGGAATCCCAGGCTGAGCATGGCGCCCCAGGGAGGTGTATCATCCGGCAAATATCCGACGATCGGTTGTTCTTTAACTGTCATCTCGTTCCTCCTGAATGGATTATGTTTGGCAATGTTGTTTCTTTCCAACTCACGACTTAAATGAAAACGCGCGGCTAGCGCGTGTCGATCATGCGATATACACCTCCTCTCCCTTGATCCCATTGGTACCAGTTCGGTCAATGTATTCTCTCATGCGGGTGTTGTAATTGGGTGTATTTATGTACGAGATTATTTTGCTGTACTTGGATTCTACCTTAGTTCTTGGGGCATGCCGCCGGGCCAGGATCAAGACGGGCGTAAGGCTTTCTCATCAAATAGAACACTGAAATCACGGCGAAAGTTGCAGAAAATCCTGGCAGGTTCCCTGGAAAAACGAGCAGAAAGCCTAAAGATAACGGTAAGACTAATCCCCATTCCAATCAATTTACAAATGTCATCATTTCACGATACATTTGTCTTACAATTTAATTCTGCGGAAAAACTTATTGATTTTGCCTGCCTGCTGAACGGAGAACTCCAACTTATCCAGACAGGTTTTCCCCTCCAGGCTGAGCCATCGCGTCTTGTGACATGACAGGAGGCGGTCCATTGCCGCCTCCTGTCTGACTATCGCTCCTGGCCCTATTCCTGTTCCACGCTGACGAGCACGGCCCTGACCACCCGCCGGTAGCGATAGGACTTCGTGTTTGCATCGTATTGCTGGCAGGTAATGAGGGTGATCCAATCCAGCTCCTCGTGCCTGGTCAGCCAGTAGGTGTTCTGCGGACTGATCAAAAGGTTCGTACGGACGGCATAGGTGTATTTCATGCCGCCCAGGTGGATGACGACCGTCTGCCCGTAGCTCAGCTCCTTCAACCGGGCAAACGGACCGGCTTCCCCGTCGGCGGTGTAGCCGTGGGCCGTCAGGACGGTGTTGCCCTCCCAGGTGGGATAGGCCGTGCCCTCCAGCCAGCCGACCTGCCAGTGGAGCCAGGTCACATCCCAGCCATCGGGGTTGAGCGGGACGCCGGTGATACCCGTCTTCATGCTTAGGCTGGGGATCTCGATCCACAGGCTGCCGAGGTCGGTATAGGCTTTGTCGGCGGGCTGCTCGGGCAATAGGGTGACGACACCCGGGGCGAAGCCGGTCTGCGGATTCTGTCCGGCGGCGATGAGGACCGTGAACGCGACCCTTTCATCGGCGCCATTGTTGAGAGGGTTCCCGGCCACATCGACAATGGATGTCATTCCACACAGGAACAAAAGGTAGCGGCCGTTCGGAAGAGCAATGCCGTTATTAAGCTGGGCTGTGGCGACGAATGGACCTGCTCCACCGTGATTGGTATAACTCAGGGGCCCGATGGGTACCGCCAGGTCATCGCCGCCAAGCCCGAGTAAACAATTGGAAGTATCGAATACACCATTCGGACCCGGCGTGACGAGCAGATAGTTCTCGACATTGGTGACATCGTCGGGGTCGACATTCCCGGCCGGGTCGTAGAGGTCTTCATTGAACGTAACGTCGATGCTCGAGAAGCGGACGTTGATGGTCGCGCCATTGGTGACGGCACGATCGCCCTGGACGGTCAGGATACTGGTCGGATAGGGGGCGCCGCTGTCTACATAGAAGATGCGGACGAAATCGGCCCCAATCGGCACGCCGAGGGTGTCTTCGATATTGCCCTCGACAGTGAGCGTGTACCTGCCATTCGGCAGCGGCACGCCACCGTTCACACCCAGGGCGGCAGTCTGGGCAGCGTAGGTTATGCTGTTAATGGTAATGACCGTCGAACCATCTTGTATCAGACTGTAATTTTCGACATTCAGCGCATCATCCAGATCGGCAGGAGTGTCCGCGTTCATGGCTTTGTTGAAGACCACCAGCAATTGGGTGATCGCGACATTGGTATACTCGTTTTCGTCGATTTGTCCATCACCTGTATCGGCGGAGCTATTGATCCGAGCGACGCCCGGGGGACCATCAATGGTGAGGGTAAAGCCCTGGGTTGCGTTAGGGGCAACCCCATTGCTCGCAGTAAAGGTCAGGTTATAAGTACCCACCGAAGCGATCGCCGGTGTGCCGGACAGGGTCGCGGTGCCGTCGCCGTTGTCAGCAAAGGTTATACCCAGTGGTATTGTGCCGGTATAGCTAATGGTCGGGGTGGGAGCGCCAGTTGTGGTAATCGTAAACGAACTGAGGTTCCCGGCGACAAAGGTTACATTGTTGGGGCTGGTGATCCCCAGCGGTGTGTAGATCGCAATCGCTTTGTTTGCGCCAAGCGAACCGGCGGTTCCCGGAGAAGCGAGAGTCAGAGCCGCATCGTGGTTGACTGCGTCCCGGATCGCCCCGCCGTTGAGCGCCAGCGAGGTGGTCGCCACGTAATCGAGGTCAGGAGAAGTATCTCCAGCCTGGACGGTGTAGTTGAACGTCAGGGTGGCTGTTCCGCTGCCGCTGCTGTAGTTGACGACCCTATCCGTCGTTCCGGTTTCAAGGGTCAATTGTGGTGTGCCGGTCACGTTCACCGGCTCGCTGAAGGTGACCGTGATCAGGATAACTTCAGGTGTGGTGTAGCTGCCGTCGGCATGGGTGGAGCTGACGTTCGTCACCGTTGGGGCGGCCGTGTCCACGGCCCAGGTAATCGAGGCTGGGGTCGCGTCGGTGTTGCTCGCGGCGTCGGTGGCCTGCACCCGGAAGGTATGGCTGCCATCTCCCAAACCATTGTACGTCCATAAGCTTGTGCACGGGGCAAATCCAGCACCGTCCAGGTTGCACGCGTAGCTTGTCACACCCGTGCCGCCACCGTCATTGCCGGTGAAGGCGAAAATCGCAGTAGTGCTGCTGGTTGGGTTGGATGGAATGCCCGTGATGATCGTATTCGGCGGGATCGTATCCACGACCCACGTGTAGGAGGCGGGGGTTGGGTCACTATTTCCAGCCTCATCAACGGCGCGCACCTGGAATGTATGACTGACATCTGCCAGGCCGGTATAGTTTACAGGGCAGGCACCGAAAGCTGCACCATCCAGGCTGCACTGGAAGGTCAGTGATGCAGGTGGCGTGAGGTTATCCGTGCCGCTGAACGTGAAGACAGCATTGGCACTGTTGCTCGGGTTCGCCGGTTGTGAATCGATCGTCGTGTCCGGTGTGCCATCATCGAAGGTACGGCTGAACTGAGCCGCAGCAGTATTCCCGTTTCCGGCTGTATCCGCTGCGACACCGGCTGCGATATCAGCAGCGACCAATCCCTCCCCACTGGGAGTCAGGTTGAAGGTGTAGGTATCGCCATCCACGGTGACAAAGCCGCCGACGGTGGCATTGGTGGGCGTGATGTCCGTTGCGAGAAAACCTGTGACAGCCTCGCTGAACTGGACGGTGACTGGGATCGGCGAGGTATTGGTTGGATCTGGAGCGGCGGAGCTCATCGTTACCGTAGGCGCAACGCTGTCATAGCTGCGGCTG
>JBAVVF010000482.1:0-10197 GCA_049697155.1 Anaerolineales bacterium | reverse complement strand
CTGCTGTTCGATTACGTTCCCAGTATAGATAAAAATTTTCCGGCGTACATTCTAAAGTGATTGCAATTCTGCGCCGCCCTTCGCTCCCGCCGCCATTCCATGTCAACCATGGCAGCGGGAGCTGGCCAAAAAAATTCAAGCCGGCAGGGGGCGTGCCGCCTGCTGCTCGAGCGCGCTTATAGTATAGATAAAATTCTTCCGGCGTACATTCTAAAGTGATTGCAATTACCCCCTACCCCCTCCCATCCTCCCCCAAATACGACGAGTTAGCATTCAAATACGTATCTCAAATTTTCATCGTCGTATTTGGGGGAGGTGCCGCGCAGCGGCGGTGGGGGTAGTGTATAATTCCCTCATCGGGGGAATCAGTTCGTCACGTATCGCTGCTCTCGCTATAGCCAATATCATTTGTATGAGGAGTGGAGGCTGGTGTGATCAATCATATTCTTGTTCCCCTGGATGGTTCCACCCTGGCGGAATGTGTCCTGCCGCACGTCATGGCAGTTGCCCCGGTGACCAACGCCCGCGTCACGCTGCTGCACGTGATGGAACGCACGCAGAGCGATCTCGGCAGTCCGGCTGTGGACCCGGTCGAGTGGCACCTGCAGAAACAGAACATGGAAAGGTATCTGGAACAGGTCGTCGGGCAGTTGAAGAAGTCCGGCATCCTGGGCGTCGAGCGCCTCATCCTGGAGGGCAACCCCGCCAACAGCGTGGTCGACTTCGCCCGCAGCAATAACGTCGACCTGATCGCTCTCAGCACACACGGGCAGAGCGGCCTGAGCGGGTGGAACGTCAGCAGCGTGGTGCAAAAGATTCTCCTGCGTTCTTATAAATCGATTTTGCTGGTGCGCGCCTATCTGCCCTCCTCCGCCAAAATGACCAGGGTCCGCTACAAGCGCCTGTTCATCGGCATGGACTGCTCGCCGCGCTCGGAATTCGTCCTGCCCATCGGCGTCAGCCTGGCCCAGTTCCACAGGTCGCAGCTGATCCTCGAATGCGTCGTGGAGCGACCGAAGTTCATCAACCGCTTCCCGCCTTCCGAGGAGGATACCGGACTGCTCGACCGGATCGTCGAAAGGAACGAGCAGGCCGCCGCCCATTACCTGAAGCAGTTTATGTCACAGTTCCCGGTGAAGGAATTGAAGCTGACCACGCACGTCTCCAGCGGCGAGAGCGCCATCTCGGTCCTGCACGACCAGGTCGAGGAATCGCGTGCCGACCTGGTCATGCTGGTGGCGCACGGGCAGGCGGGGGAGAGGCGCTGGCCCTACGGCAGCGTGACCACCAGCTTCATCGCCTACGGCAATACCTCCCTGATGATCATGCAGGACCTGCACGAGGGAGAGATCCATCAGACGCGCGCCGAGATGGCAATCAGAGAAAGCCAGGGACATTGATCCATGCAGCCTACTGCACCTCCTGAAAGCCAGGTCGATCCCGTAAAACCGAATACATTTGCAGTCCGGAGTGAGTCCGACGAAGCGATCGCCGGGCTGGCCCGCAGGCTGTCGGCCGCCCGCCCGCGCCGGACGAGCTTCAGCATCCCTGCCCGGCTCAAACAGCTCATGGCGTTCTTCCAGGAATGCTACGAGTTCTTCGAAGCCTCCACCAAAGCCCAGGTCAGCACCGCACAGTCTGCCGAGTGGCTGCTGGATAACTTCTACGTGGTCGAGCAGGCGGTCCGCCAGATCGAGGAGGACCTGCCCGCCGATTACTACCGGCGCCTCCCGAAGACGCGCGACGACCACACCCGCATCTACCTGATCGCCCTGGCGAACACGCAGAGCCAGGAGACACGTATCGATATCGACGCGCTCCGGCACTTCCTGGAAATCTTCCAGGAGGTCACGCCGCTCAGCACCGGCGAGCTGTGGGCCCTGCCGCTGATGCTCAGGCTGTCCGTGCTCGAGACCCTGGCGGAAGCTCTGAGCGCTGTCACCGGGCGCACCCTACCCCCTCCTCCCCTATCCCCTGACCCCCTCTCCCCTCCTCCCCCTTCGTCTAATCCCGACATGACCGTGGCCAACTCCATCCTGAGCCTGCGCGTCCTCGGCACCCGGGACTGGAAGGCCTTCTTCGAAGCGGCCAGCCTCCTGGAGAAGACCCTGCGTGACGACCCGGCCGGGCTCTATCCCGAAATGGATTTCGAGACGCGCAACCGCTACCGCAGTGTGGTCGAGGAATTGGCCAACGGCTCGCCGATGGACGAGGTCGGCATTGCAAGGCAGGCTATCCAATTGGCCCGCACCGCCGATGCCGCCACTGCGGCTGCCGCCCGCGCGAAACATATTGGCTATTACCTCATCGCCGAGGGGCGCGCACGGCTGGAAGCCCGCATCAATTTTCGGCCCACGTTTTCGGGCGCGGTCGTCCGCTTCATCCAGAAGCACGCCACCCCCCTGTACCTGGGGAGCATCGCCTTTCTCACTTTTTTCTTCACCGCTTTAGTCATGCTCTATGCTATCTCGGCAGGGGCGAACTTAACACAACTTCTCACTTCGACACTTTTTACTCTCCTGCCCGCCTCTTCCGTCGCCATCGAGATTATTAATGGTCTGATGATGTCCATCGTCCCGCCGCGCACGCTCCCCAAGCGCGATTTTCTACGCGGCATCCCGCAGGACTACCGCACCATGGTGGTCATCCCGGCCCTGCTGGCGGCCAAACGGGACGTGCCCTTCCTGCTCGGGCAGATCGAGCGTCACTTCATCGGCAACAACGATCCCAATATCTTCTTCGCCCTGCTCACCGACTATGCCGACGCGCCGCAAAAGGAGATGGACGGCGACGATCAGCCGGTGGCGCAGGCCCGGGCGGCCGTCGAAGCGCTCAACCGGAAGTATGGTTATCCCGGCTACTGGCCCTTCTTCTTCTTCCATCGCGAGCGGGTATGGAGTGACAGCGAGGAACGCTGGATGGGCTGGGAGCGCAAGCGCGGCAAGCTGGAGGAGTTCAACGACCTGCTGGGCGGCAGCGACTCGACCACCTTCACGATCAGGGTCGGGGATCTGAGCGTCCTGCCGACGATCCGCTACGTCATCACGCTGGATGCCGACACGGTCCTGCCGCGCGAAGCCGCCCGGCAGCTGATCGGCACGCTGGCCCATCCTCTCAACCAGGCCGAGTTCGACCCGGAGACGGGCGAGATCCGGGCCGGGCATACGATCCTTCAGCCCCGGACGCAGGTGCGCCCCGCCGCGGCCAATCAGTCATTGTTCACGCGCCTCTACGCCGGTGACTCGGTCATCGACCTGTACACCCGGGCCGTCTCGGACGTCTACCAGGACCTGTTCGACGAGGGCAGCTACGTGGGCAAGGGTATCTACGATGTGAAGGCCTTCCAGAAAAGCCTGCACGATAAGATCCCCGAGAACCGCCTGCTGAGCCACGACCTGTTCGAAGGCATGCAGGGGCGTTGCGGGCTGGTGACCGACGTGGTGTTGTTCGAGGATTACCCGCCGCACTACCTGGTCTACACCGACCGCCTGCACCGCTGGGTGCGCGGCGACTGGCAGCTTTTGCCCTGGCTGTGGAACCGCGTCCCGCACCGCACGCATGACCGGGCGCGCAATACGCTCTCGACCATCGACCGCTGGAAGCTCTTCGACAACCTGCGCCGCAGTCTCGTGCCGCTGGGCGTGCTGGCCCTGCTCATCGCCGGACTGCTGTTCCTGCCCGGCTCGGCCCTGGCGTGGACCGCCTGCGCCCTTTCCCCCTACCTGATTCCCATCCTGACGAATTTCCTGGCGGAACTGCGCCGCAGTTTTTCCAAAGAATATTCCACGGTGGTGACCCAGCCTCTGCAGCTGGCCGTCCTGCGGTCGCTGTTCCAGGTCGTCTTCCTGCCGCACGAGGCTTTCATCATCTTCGACGCAATCTCCACCACCCTCGTGCGCCTGTTCATCACCCGCAGGCACATGCTGCAGTGGGTGACGGCCGCCCATACCGTCCAGCTCTTCGGGAAACGGCTGCGCCTGAGGTCGGCGTGGCAGGCCATGATCGTCGCCCCCACGATGGCGATCCTGTTCCTGATCCCCTTATTCCTGTTCCAGCACCCGGCCGTACTGCTGGCCGCGCCCTTCCTGATCGCCTGGACCGTCTCGCCCTACATTGCCACGCGCATCAGCCAGCCCTACCAGGAACCCGTCCGCAGGATCATCCCGGCCCAGGAGCACAAGCTGCGCCTGCTGGCGCGCTCCACCTGGCTGTACTTCGAGCACTTCGTCGGCCCCGAAGACCGCTGGCTCCCGCCCGACCACTTCCAGGAGCACCCGCGCGGGCTGGTGGCGCACCGCACCTCGCCCACCAACATCGGCCTGATGCTGCTCTCCACGCTCTCCGCCCACGACCTGGGCTACATCGGCCCGCTCGAGCTTTCGCTGCGCCTGCGCGATTCGTTCGACAGCATGGATGCCCTCGAGCGCGTGCGCGGTCACTTCCTGAACTGGTACGACACGCGCACCTTCGCCCCGCTGCCGCCGCGCTACATCTCCACCGTCGACAGCGGCAACCTGGCCGCCTGCCTGATTACGCTGCGCCAGGGCTGTTATGAGATGGCCCAAAGCCCGGTCGTCAACTGGGATGGATTCCTCGATACGCTCGGCATGCTGTCGCTGACGCTGGCCCAGGCCCGCCTGGGCGCCGCCGCCGACAAATTGAACGCCGCCATCGCAGCCCTGGAGGAACACATCCGGGCTCTCAAGGACCCGGCGCGCTTCTCACCCGCCCTGCTGGCGGAGCTGTTCCGTGAGGACCAGGTCCAGCTCGAGTCCATGCTCTGGGAGGCGATCCAGGGCTCCGAGGAGGAATACGCGCCGGACGTCGCCAACAAGCTTTCGGTCTGGGTCAACCGCGTCCACCACCAGCTGCGGCGGGCCCGCATCGACATCCAGGTCCTGGCGCCCTGGCTGTTCGTCATGACGAGCATGCCGCAGCCGGAGGACCTGGAGAGCGCGCCCGAGCTGGCCCGGGCCTGGCAGGCCCTGCAGGAAACCCTTTCCATGTATCCCCGCCTGGGCGAGATCCCCGAGCTTTGCAGCCGGGCCGGGAACCTGCTCGAGGAGATCATCGGCTTGCTGGAGAAGGACGACGCGGCCGTGTCTGAATGGTGCGAGGCGCTGGCCTACGACCTGACGGCGGCCCGCAAGAACGCGGCCTCGCTCCTGGAGAATTTCTCGGCGCTGGCTGGCAGAGCGGAATCGTATTTGCAGTCCATGTCGTTCGGCTTCCTCTACGATCCGCAGCGGCACGTCTTCCATATCGGTCTCAACGTCGAGTCCGGGCGGCTCGATCCCAATTACTACGACCTGATGGCCTCCGAGGCCCGCATCGCCAGCCTGATCGCCATCGCGCGCGGCGACGTGCCGCAGAACCACTGGCTGTACCTGGCCCGCCCGCTGACGGAGTTCGAGGGTGTGCGCTGCCTGCTTTCGTGGAGCGGCACGATGTTCGAGTACCTGATGCCGAACCTCTTCGTGGAAAGCTATCCCAACACGCTCATCGATCAGAGCTGCCGGGCGGCCATCGGGCAGCATATCCAGTACGGGGATGAGAACGACATCCCGTGGGGCACCTCCGAGGCCAGCTACTACAACTTCGATACCGCCCAGGTCTACCAGTATCAGGCCTTCGGTGTCCCGAGCCTGGGATACAAACGCGGTCTCACCAACGACCTGGTCGTGGCGCCCTACGCCTCCGTCCTGGCGCTGCCGTTCCTGCCGCAGGCCGTGATGCAGAACCTGGCGCGCCTCGAGAGCCTCAAGATGTGGGGACTGTATGGCTTCTACGAATCGGTGGACTTCACGGCCGAGCGCCTCAAGACTGGCGAGACGCACGCCATCATCCGCTCGTTCATGGCCCACCACCAGGGCATGATCATGCTTTCGCTGTGCAACTATCTCTTCGACAAGCAGATGGTCCGGCGCTTCCATGCCGACCCGCGCATCGAAAGCATCGAACTGCTCCTGCAGGAACAGACCCCCGCCCACGCGCCCACCGAGCACCCGCGCCACCAGCAGATGGATACGGTCCGCGACTCGTACGCGGCCATCCCGCTCGATCCGTGGCGGGTCTCGCCCGATATGCCGTATACCCAGGTCCATAGTTTGTCGAACGGGAACTACAGCCTGCTGATCAGCGCGGCCGGCTCCGGCTTCAGCCGCTGGGAGGATATCGAGCTGACCCGCTGGCGTGACGACCCCACCCTCAACGACCGCGGCACCTGGATCTACGTGGAGGACCGCCTGAACGGGCAGCTGTGGTCGACCACGCGCCAGCCGACCCTGACTCCGCCCGACCGGCACGAGGTGAACTTCTACCCCCACCGCGTCGAGTTCGAGCGGCAGGACGGCGACATCGTCCTGCGTACCGTGGTGATGGTGGCCTCGAACGACGATGTGGAGATGCGCCGCGTCAGCATCACGAACAACGGGAGCGGCGCGCGCACCCTGGCGCTCACCAGCTACGCCGAGGTCATCCTGTCCGAGCAGGCCGTGGACCAGCGCCACCCGGCCTACAACAAGCTCTTCATCGAAAGCGAGTTCCTCGAACGCGAAGGGGTGCTGCTCTTCCACCGCCGCCCGCGCTCTTCGGAGGAGAAGCCCATTTACATGGCGCACTTCTTTACGAGCAATCACGACCAGGTCAGCCTGACCGGCTACGAGACCGACCGGGCCAGGTTCCTCGGGCGTGGCGGCACCCCGCGGCGTCCGGCCGTCTTCTCCGTCCCCAACCAGGCTTCCGTCCTGTCCGGGACGACCGGCGCGACCCTCGATCCCATCTGCGCCATGCAGGCCGAGATCGTCGTGCCGGCGTATCAGACGGCCCAGGTGATCTTCATGACGCTGGCGGCCCGTTCCCGCAAGGAAGCCATCGAGCTGGCCCGCCGCTACCGGCGCTGGTCGCAGGTGGGGCGGGCGACCCAGGAGATCCGTCTGCAGGCCGAGCACGAGCTGGCCCAGCTGGACCTTACTTCCCGGAAGGTCGAGCAGATTCAGAAGCTGCTTTCTCCGCTGATCTATGTCTCCCCGGCCCTGCGGGCCGAACCGGCCGTGCTCAACATGAACACCCTGGGTCAGTCCGGGCTGTGGTCGTTCGGCATCTCGGGCGATTATCCGATCCTGGTGGCGCGTACGAAACGCGACGAAGACCTCGACCTGCTGAGCGACCTGTTCCTGGCCCACACCTACTGGCGCAAGCGCGGCCTGATGATCGACCTGGTGATCTTCAACCAGCGCGAGACCAGTTACGACCAGGGCTTCAAGAACCGCATCTACCGTCTGATGGAGCAGACCGGCAGTGAGGAATGGCTGGACGATCACGGCGGCATCTATCTCCTGCAGGAAGACCAGATGAACGAAGCGGAGCGCATCCTGTTGATGACGGCCGCCCGCGTCGTCCTCGACGGGGAGGCGGGCCCGCTCGAACGGCAGCTCGCCCGGCTGGATGCGGGTCCCGTCCGGCTGCCGCGCTTTCTCCCGATCGAGCCCCTGGTCCCACCCCTGGACGTGGGTCCGGAGATCGAACGGCCCTCCGGCCTGCTCTTCGACAACGGGCTGGGCGGCTTCACTCCCGACGGGCGCGAGTATGTCATTTACCTCGACCGCGACCAGTGGACACCGGCACCCTGGGTCAACGTCATCGCGATGCCCGAGTTTGGCTGTGTGGTTTCCGAAGCCGGGCTGGGGACCACGTGGTCCGGCAACAGCGGTGAGAACCGCCTGACGCCCTGGCGCAACGACCCCGTCAGCGACCCGCCGGCCGAAGCCATCTACCTGCGCGACGAGGACACCGGCGAGATCTGGTCGCCCACGCCCCTGCCTGCCCGCGCCGACGCGCCCTACCTGATCCGGCATGGGGCCGGCTACTCCACGTTCCGGCATGCCAGCCACGGCCTGGAACAGGACGTGAGCATCTTCGTCGTGCCGGACGAACCGGTCAAGGTCGTGCAGCTGAAGCTCCGCAATGCCACAACGCGCATGCGCCGCATGAACGTGACTTACTATGCCGAATGGGTGCTGGGCGTGACGCGCGAAGCTACTGCGCCGTACATTGCGCCCGAGTTCGCCTCCGATTATTTTGCCCTGCTGGCCCGCAACCTCTACACCACCGACTTTGGCGGGCGGGTCGCCTTCCTGGCCTCCACCCGCGAGCCCACCGCCGTGACGACCGACCGCACGGAATTCCTCGGCGAGCTGGGGAGCTATATCCGTCCCGCGGCGCTGGAGCGCGTCGGGCTGACGCCGCGCGTGGAGACGGGTGTGGATCCGTGCGCCGTGCTGCAGTCCCTGCTCTGGCTGCAGCCGGGTGAGACGAAGGAGATCACCTTCCTGCTCGGTCAGGGGGCAGACCGGGCCGACGCGGAAAGACTAATCAGCCATTACCGGGACATCCGGAACGTCGAAGCGGCGCGGGGGGCGCTCGACCGGCATTGGGATGATATTCTGGGACAGACGCAGGTCCATACACCGGACCCCGGCATGGACATCCTGTTGAATCGTTGGCTGCTGTACCAGGCGCTCTCCTGCCGGTTCTGGGGACGCACGGCCCTGTATCAATCCAGCGGAGCCTACGGCTTCCGTGACCAGCTGCAGGACGTGATGGGCTTCGCCCACGTGCGCCCCGACCTGCTGCGGGCCCACATTCTCGACGCGGCCGCGCACCAGTTCGAGGAGGGGGACGTACTGCACTGGTGGCATCCGCCCTCCGGGCGCGGGCTGCGCACGCGCTGCTCGGACAATTTGCTCTGGCTGCCCTTCGTCACTGCCCACTACGTGCGCCTGACCGGTGACCCATCCATTCTGGCGGAGAAGGTACCGTTCCTGAACTCGGAACCGCTGAAGCCCGATGAAGATGAGCGTTACGGACAGTTCCCGGCCGGTGAGGTTGCTTCGCTCTACGAGCACTGCTGCCGCGCCATCCGCAAAGGGACCACCTCCGGCCCGCACGAGATCCCGCTGATGGGCGCCCACGACTGGAACGATGGGATGAACCGGGTCGGGGTCCACGGCAAAGGCGAGAGCATCTGGCTGGGCTGGTTCCTGTCGAAGACGCTGGACGATTTTGCCGAGGTCTGCGACCTGATGCAGGAACCCAAACGCGCCGACGAATTGCGCGTCAAGGCAGACGAGCTGCACAAAGCGCTGGAGAAGCATGGCTGGGACGGGGAGTGGTACCTGCGGGCCTACTACGATGACGGCTCGCGGCTCGGGTCCTCGGCGAACAATGAATGCCGGATCGATTCGATCGCGCAGTCCTGGGCGGTGATCTCGGGGAATGCCGATCCCGGCAGCGCGGCCCGGGCGATGGAATCGGTGTACAGGGAGCTTGTCCGCCCGGACGAGGAATTGATCCTGCTGTTCACGCCGCCCTTCCAGCGGACGGCCCGCGATCCCGGCTACATCAAGGGCTACCCGCGCGGCATCCGTGAGAACGGCGGGCAGTACACACATGCCGCCCTGTGGGCCATCTGGGCCTTTGCCGAACTCGGCCAGGATGACCGGGCCATGGAGCTGTTCCGGCTGATCAATCCCATCCATCACGCCGATACGCCTGAGAAGGTCCAGCGCTATCGCGTGGAACCGTATGTGATTGCCGCGGATGTCTACAGCAGCGCGCCGTACGTCGGGCGCGGCGGCTGGACGTGGTACACCGGCTCGGCCAGCTGGATGTATCGCTTGGGCATAGAAGCGCTGCTCGGCCTGCAGCGCACCGGGGACGAGCTGCAGGTTAAGCCGCACATCCCCAAAGACTGGAAGGAGTATCAGATTGATTATCGTTTTGGAAAAACGGTCTATCACATTCGTGTGCGGGCGGGGAAGAGTAAAAAGGAAAAGGTTTCCATGGATGGCAAGACGCTGGCGGATGGCGTGATCCACCTTTCAGATGATGGCGAGATGCATGAGGTGGATGTAGTTTGGTAGTTGGTAGTTGAGTAGTTGGTAGTTGAGTAGTTCGCCGGTTGCATGTCTGCTAACGGCTAAAAGCTAATAGCTCGCAACTCCCGGCTACTCGCTGCGTCACCTATTACCTGCTGATCGTAAATGAGATTGTGTTGCCACGGCGCGCTTTGTCGGGGAGAGCACCCTCCTCGCACATCGTCCCCTTCAGGGGAATAACAGAAAACAGAAGAATACGCCCCGGCGTTAACGCCGGGGCGTATTCTTCTGTTTTCTGTTATTCCCCTGAAGGGGACGA
>JBAVVF010000481.1:0-2858 GCA_049697155.1 Anaerolineales bacterium | reverse complement strand
GTCCGCATCCAGCACGAGCGAGGGCATCAGGTCGTATCAACAGGTCCGTACCGTTTTGTCCGTCACCCCGGGTACGCGGGGGCGTTGTGGGGGTATCTTGCCATCCCGCTCCTGCTCGATTCAGCCTGGGCGTTCCTCCCGGCCATTTTGCTGAATGGCGCGCTTGTTCTGCGCACCGCGCTGGAGGATAAAACCCTGCAGGCGGAGCTGCCCGGATATAAAGAATTTGCCCGGAAGACGCGTTATCGCCTCTTTCCGGGCATATGGTAAAGCTATAACCTTCGCTGGGTTTTCGATTATAGAATGACCTGCAGGATCGTCCTAAGGCTCAATATAATGATGAGCACGCCCACCATGCCCATCAGCAAACGCACGGGCACTTTCTTGGTAATGATCGCGGCAAACGGCGCGGCGATCACTCCGCCGACCAGCAGGCCGACGATCACGGTCCAGTTGGCGACCAGGTCAGAGAACAGGGCCGCGACGAAGACCACCGACTGGGAAAAGGTGATGAAGAACTCGGAGGAGTTGACCGAGCCGATCGTATAGCGCGCGTTGTTGCCGCGTGCCACCAGCGTCGTCGTGACGATCGGTCCCCAGCCGCCGCCGCCGAGCGCATCGAAGAAGCCGCCGATCGCGCCGAGGATGCTGATGTGGCTGGTCACCTTCTGTTCGACATGATTGCTGCGCAGGGCCTTGACCAGGATGACGATCCCCATGATCAAAAGGTAGCCGGAGATATAGGGCTTGATGATATTGCCGTCGATGATCTCCGCAAGGAGATATGCGCCCACGACTGCACCCAGCACACCGGGGATGATCAGCTTTTTGAACAGGTCCTTATCGACGTTTCCCAGTTTCCAATGCGAAATTCCAGAAACTGCCGTGGTAAACGTTTCCGCCACGTGGACGCTGGCGCTGGCAATCGCCGGCGGCACACCGACGCTCAGCAGGAATGTATTTGAGCTGACGCCGTAAGCCATGCCGAGGGCGCCGTCGATGACCTGCGCGAGAAAGCCAACGAGTACGTACAGCAGAATGCTAAGTGTAATTTCCATGATGATTAATGTCCTTCTCCAGGTAGGATGATCAAAGTTTGAAGAATGTTTGTTTAAACGGAGCTATGGTTCCAAAGCAGTGCAGAAGAGGATCGTGGGGATATCTTTTCGTAGTTCTGCCTCCTGTTTGTTGATGCCTTATAAAGTCTATAGTACAAGTAGGCTTTTGTAAAACAAAAAACGGCGCAGTGGGGCGCACCTTCATTTACTAGCTGAGGCTCAGCTTTTTCCGGACTGCATTTTGCCGCCTGATAATATCGGCCAGGGAGGTGTTATCAAGGATGTCCGCGATCGCATTGCGGACGTCGCTCATGGCCAGGCGCAGACCGCAGGTCTGTTCGTCCGGGCAGCCGCAGGGCTCATAGGCCATCTGGCTCACGCACTTGATCGGCGCGACCGGCCCATCCAGGACGCGGAAGATCTGCCCCAGTGTGATCTCGCCGGCCGGTTTGGCAAGATAATACCCGCCGCCGACGCCCATCTTGCTGTGGAGCAGCCCGGCGTTCTTGAGCGTGAGCAGGATCTGCTCCAGGAATTTGGCAGAGATCTGCTCCCGCTGTGAAATATCCTTGATCTGCATCATGGCAGGGGAGTCGCCTTTGGGGGAGCAGCCCGCCAGGCTGATCATTGCTCGTAAGCCGTATTCGCCGCGTTTGGAAAGTCTCATGAAATGCCTTTGAAAGTCTACTAGTGCAATAGACTTTATTGACATTAATCATAATTCAGTGACTGAATTTTGTCAAGCAGGATGCCTGGGGGAATGATCGCATGCCGAGACAGACTGCATTCCTAATGAATATCGATATCGTAGGCGAATGGACCGCTGCTCGGGACCACATTCAGTTTCTGATAATAGCGATCCAGCCAGACGTTCGACCAGCCCCACAGCATGGAATCACTTACGATCCGCCTGACTTCGGCGCGTGAAATTTTCGCTTCATTCTCAAAGACCTGGGCGTTACGCCGGCTGATCGCCAGGGTCCGGATGGCGAACATGAGTGGGAAGATGCAGGCCAGCCGGATGCGGTGCTGCCACGGAGGCAGGGTCTTGACACAGGTCAAAGCGGCCCGCATGTGTCTTTCGGCCTTGTCGGCCAACATATCCAGGACCTGGATGGCCTGGGCGCGATACTCAGGCTGAAATAATTCCTGGGCCGTCAGATTGACCTGCGCCAAAAATTGCTTTGGCACGAACACCCAGCCGCGCTCGTAATCCTTGCGCAGGCCGCGGATCACATTCACCGTCTGCAGGGCCAGTCCAAATTCACGTGCCAGCGGCAGGAGCCTGTCCTTGCGGTGATGGATCGCAGTCGAGTACCAGGCAAAGAGATGGGTGAGTAAATAGCCGACCCGCCCGGCCACCTCGAACATGTAATCGTCCAGGTCCGTCTCATCGTCAACCTGGGGCCCGCGCGCCACCCAGCGCGCCATGCCCAGGCTGCTGTGGATGACATGATCGGTAATGATCTCCCGCACTTCCCGGGGGAGGGTGGCCAGGCGCGCCAGAATATCTCCGGCGTGCTGGGCAACCACTGCGTCCGGGTTGGATGTATTTGCATCCTGGATTTGAGCGGTCAATTCTTCAGGGACTGCATTCCCGTTCAGGATTTCCACCCACGTGTTCAGCAAGCTCACTTTACTTTCTGCGTCCATATCCTCGTTATCTTCCAGGTAGTCTGAAACGCGCAGAAGCAGATAGGCAACCGTGGCGGCATCACACAGGATACCCGGTAGCTGTTCTATGCCAATCGCAAACGTTCGGCTCGCACTCCTCAATAAATCTCGCAGAGTGACCATACT
>JBAVVF010000480.1:0-4295 GCA_049697155.1 Anaerolineales bacterium | reverse complement strand
GTCTGATTCGTTTTTATTATCGCCAGCGGATTCCGCCTGCTGCGGACTGATCAATTGAACGACTGCTCTGCGTCCCATGATGCTTCCCAGTTCACGAACAGCGGTCCGCAGGATGGTCGCCGGGTTGTTCGAGCCGCGCAATGTGCTCGTGATCTGGCGCAGAGTTTGTTCACGCTGGGCGTGTTTTTCATTGAGTTCCGAAAGCCGCAGGTTTTCGATATGCCCGCTCAATTGCTGGGCTACGGACTCGATCACTTCGACCGCTTCATCGGATCGTTCCGGAATATCTACGGCCAGTTCACCGATGACTTCCTGTCCGACTGCCATTGTATGTTTGACAGCGTAATCAGAAGCATTACCGTTTTTCTCAGATAATGGCTTGACCTCGTTGAGATCGAACATATAGCCTGACGCAAGGCCGGTGTGCGTTTGCAGGAAGCTGTCCCAGCCTTCATGCGTAAGCCGCCGGACTGCCTGTTCAGCTTCCTCACGATATTGTTGAGCCTGGGCAAGCAAGCGCAGATTTTCGACATGCTGTGCCAGCTGCGCGCCGGTGGTCTGGGCGAGTTCCAGCTCACTGGCTGACAGTGCGGAGTTGGGAAGGTAGATCTCGCCGATTCTGGTGCCCGTCACATTGAGCGGCAGGCGAACTCCGTCATCAGAGTCTGCGGAAAGTGCATCGGGCTTCAAACGGATGACCTGGCTTTCGTCGAATGCAAAGCCAATCCGGTGTGCCTGATGGACGGCGTCCAGGAATTCCTGCCAGCCTTGTTCTGTGAAACGATGGATCTGTGTTTCGGCCTCCGCGCGGGCTTCCTGCAGCTGCGCAAACAAGGCTGCGTTCTGAACTGCGATGGCCAACTGCTCGGCCAGAGCCTGGAATGCCGGCCGGTTGCCTTCGGATAGTGCGCCGGGCCGCTCGCTCTGCATATCGAGCACACCCACCACGTTTCCTCCGACAATGAGGGGAATACACATTTCGGAACGGGTATTCGGAAGCAGCGGGTTGGGCAGGAAACTCGGGTTTTCCTTTGTATCATGGACAATCTGAGCCTGCTTGTCGAGGATGGCTCGTCCATTCAACGAATTGGAATTGATGATCAAATAATGTCCGCGTTCCAATAGCTGTTTGCCCACTTCGCCTGTGCCTGCCTTCAGGACAAGTCTTTCTCCTGAAGGATCCGTCAAATAGATCTGGGTGTAATACAAATCAAATCTTGTACGGATCATCTCCGCCGCGTCCGTCAACATCTTGGACAGGTTCGTCAACTTTTCCGTTGCGGTTCGACCGACTTCGGAAGCCAGTTCCAGGTCATGGGTGCGGTCGGCCACACGTTGTTCAAGACTTCCGACCAGGTTTCGGATCTGGCCGGTCATGGTATTGAAGGTGTGTGCCAGTGTACCGATCTCGTCCCGGCTTTTTACCTCAACGACACGGTTCAGGTCGCCGGCCGAAATGGCGGAGATGGTCTCGGTAAGCGTAGCAATAGGTTGCAGGGTGCTGCGAATGGTGAACCAGGCCAGGGCCAGCATGAGTGCGCCTCCGACCAGGACCAGAATCGTGACAAGGGTCTGGACCTGGCGTGCCGGAGCGAGGATCTCGCTTTCGGGGCGCTGCGCGATGATGGCCCAGCCATTGTCCAATGTGGTTCCATAAGCGCGCCAGCGCTCGCCGTTCTCATCGGTAAAGGTGATCATGCCCGTCTGACCCTGACGCAGGGCGACTACGGGCGGGTACTCGCTCATGTCGCGCAGTTCGGCGGTATAGGTTGTGTCCGGGTGCGCCAAGGCCTGATTGCTGGCGTCCACAATATACGTAAATCCGCGTTCGCCGAGCTTGCTGACCTGTGTCTCCTCAGCCAGATCAGTCAGATTGGCAGCAAACATGCCTACCCCTAAAATTCTTCCCGAGGCGGACTTGATTGGCATGGAGATCGCCAAGGCAGGCTGCCCGCTTGTCCTGCCGATCAGGGTCTGGTACGTGATGGGTGCGCCATCATGTGATCCCTGGAACCATTCCCGGTCACTATAATCTGCGAGGTCGGCGTTGTCGTTGCGGGCGATATTCATTCCACGCAGGTCCGTCGTACTGACCAGATACATGTACGGATATACCTTAGCCATGGCCTGTAATACTGGCCGCTGCTGCTCCGCATCCATGCTGATGATATCTGGCTGCCGGGTCAATCCATCAAGAGCCTTGATGTTGGATTCCAGCCAGAGCGAAACAGTGGAAGCCAGTGAGCGACTGGTTCCCTGCAATTCCGTATTGGCGCCGGACTCAATCCGTGTCCGGGAGAGTGTGACCATGATGATGCCAAGAGTCACCAACAGTGGGATCATGACGGTCATCAACAGGGTAGTCAGGCGTGTCTGAATTCGCGGATTCCGCAGCTGGTGGGTGGCGATGAAAAGAGCAAGAATGCCCAGAGCCGCAGGACCGAGGATCATCAATGTAAGATTTTCTATTTGACTGGTTTCAAGCCGAAATGCGGGATCCCAGATCTCAATACCAACGATGGCCAGTGCCGTACCGGCGGCGGCAAGGCTGGCCCACAACCTGGATGTCTTTGGCAGAACCAGGACAATAAAAAGAAGCGCGAACATCACAAGGTATCCACCCATCAAGAAGTGAAAATCTCGTACGACCATGACGGTCACGACCGGACCCAGGATTACGCTGACCAGGTAGGGTGCCCAGACACCCGGCAGGATGTGGTTGCGCCGCACCAGATTCCAGCCGATCAAGCCGGTGAGAAACATCAACAGCGTGAAGGGCGTGAGGACCTTGTCTGACAACTCCCATATTCCGCCCTGGGTCCCGAACACCAGGTAGATGTCCACGCCAAAGAAAGCCAGCCCGACGGCAGCCGATATCGCCGTTACCCACAGGCCGATGCTTCTCCCCAGGGAGTTAGAATCGACAGTTTCCTGTTGCTCGGCAGCGGATTTCACAGACGGCGAATTTGATGAGAAATGTACAGCTGGCCCGGCAGAGGAAACTGCTGGCCGGGAGCCGGCCGGCGCGGCCCGCTGTTCTGCCAACTCCGCCTCCAGTTTGGCGATCTGGGCCTGCATCGCTTCCACTTCCTGGATGCTCATATTGGAGAGCGGCTGGCCCTGCCCTGAGAACATGTTCCTGAATCGTTTCTGGATGTTGTCCTTCACGATTTTCTCGTCATCATCTTTGGGCGTGTGTTTGTTTGCCATGATAAGTACTCCTCGTGTGATGAATGGGCCTAGCTTGTTTTGCGGCCATTCCCGGCCGGGCTCTCGGGCGCTTCGAGAATGACTCGAATATTATTCATGCCAAGCGAACGGCCCAGTTCACGCACGGCTACCTGTAACGCACCTTCCACCGTGGTGGTGCTTTGTATATTTTGACCGATGGTTGTGATGCGGGCTTCACGATCGGCCTTCTGCTGTGCCTCTGTAAAGGATCGCGCATTTCGAAGGGCCACAGCCACCTGGGCTGCAATGGCCTGGAGCAGATCAACATCCACCTGCTGCAACCCATCGGTTTTATTGTGCTGCACGTCCATCACTCCCGATACTTTACTGCCGATAGCGATCGGCACCGCGGCTTCGGAGCGGGTTTCCGGCAATAACGGGTTGGGCAGCCAGTCCGGGTCTTCCGATGTGTCGGCGACCAGGACCGGGGCGTTGGTTTCTGCCGTGCGTCCTACAAGGCCTTTGCCTTTCGAGATCTTGTGGCCGCTCCCCAGCATGGAGGCGCCGGCATCACCCGTACCACCGGCCATGACCAGATCCCCGCTGGCTTCATCCAGCAGATAAATCTGGACATGATAGTAATCGAAGGCTGTTTTCACTTGTTCCGCCACTTCAACGATTAGTTGTCGTTCATTGAGAATGGTGGAGAGTCGCCGGCTGACTTCTGCCGAGGTCGCCAGGGCCTTGGTACGATCGACCACGCGCTGTTCCAACGAGCCGATCAAGTCGCGTAGCTGGTTGGTCATGGCATTGAATGCTGTTGCCAGCGTGCCGATTTCATCACGGCTGGTGACAGTCACCTGTTGGTTCAAATCGCCTTCCTGGATTGCCTGAGCAGCTTTTGTGAGTACTTCCAGAGGATGCAAGGAACGATTTGTCGTAAATACAAGACTAAGAGCACCAAGGACCAATGCTGCAAAACCGGACAGAATAACCAGCATGAAACGATTGGTTTGTGTTCGAATGATATTCGTCCGGTCAAAGATGATCTCAACAACGCCAATTACCTGACCCGAGTAGTCATTTAAGGGTATTGTAGTGATACTGTAATTACGGTTCTGGGC
>JBAVVF010000479.1:0-4470 GCA_049697155.1 Anaerolineales bacterium | reverse complement strand
TCTCCACTTCAAGGACCATTCGAACCACCCGCACACGCTGTCCCGCCGAAATGGGAGCATGGCTCATGGCATCCCATTCCTCCGCAGCCAGGAAAACCTTCCCATCCGTGTAGACGGTTGTGCGCGTTTCGCCCGTCACGCCGACCAGCTCCCGGCTGGGTGTTTTGTCTGCACCGGCCAATTGCTTTATGACACCTCGATCAATGATTGGAATAAGGACCACCAGCCCGGGACCTTTATCCCCGATATATCGCCCAAGGCGATGGACGGACAAACGCGTATTGCCTCGAACAACACGGATGCTGAGCGCCAGAAAGATGACCGCCACCAGAAAGAAGGCTCCCAACATGCAGATCATTGAAACGAAAGTGACATCCATTGTTTGCTCCCAGCTATTTATTTTGAATGTGTTTCTCGATCTCTCCAAGGGCTTCTTTCACAGCCGACTGAATCTCTGCGACCGTTGACTGCATCTGAGTCGTGCCGAAATCCCTGGCACCCAGGAACATATGCTTGAATGTCGCGTCGATTTGATTAACCTGCCGCACATATCCCAGAAAAACCACATCGACCTGCATTAATGAATTCAGAGATTCGCGCACGTTGCGCAGGGGATTCTGATAAAAGCTGGTCAACAGGATCGCCAGTGCGCTGGCTCCGGCACCGCCAACCCCAAGCCAGGTTGAGACTGTCGCAGCCCCATCTCGCAAGGCGAGTGACAGGCTGGCAATGAGTCCTGCCACGCCAATCCCAAATACAATGGTATGCATCACCAGACTCAACCAAAAAGAGAACTTGGCTTGTGACATTAATTCCTTGAAATGCTCCCGCACGTCATTGTCCGCATCGCTCAGGATATCGGTATATTTATCGAGGGCCTTTGCCCGTTCACCCACCAGGATCTGGGCTGCTGTCTGCCCCCCCAGCATTGTAAGAAGCTGATTCGCGCGCGTGCTGACCTTCATATCAGGATTGCCCAGCGCCTCGCGCAGCTCCTTGGCTGCAAAGTCAGGATCAACGTGGCGCAGGGCATCCACAAGCATATCTGTATTTTTCTCCCGGCCCATCACCACCGGCAAAAGCAATTTGATGCTTTTTTCCGCTCCGATCATTTTTTTGAGCGCCGTTGCCGCATCCTCCCTGATCTGGGCATCTGCATCTTCGACTGACTTCAGTAATGCATCCTGCGACTGGTCTGGCTGATCGAGGCTTGCTAAGGCTTCGAGATAATAGCGACGGATGGCCGAATCGTTTTCTTCGACGAGCAGGCCTGCCAGCTCCGCGGCCGCACTTGCCTGCTGACGGAATGAAGCCAGCGCCTGAATTGCCTCCCAACGCGTGTCCAAATAAATATTTGGATCGGAGGCGAGTTCCGCCAGGCATGGGATGAAATGCTCCTCAATATGGGCACGCAACGGCTCCATTTTTATATCCGTTCGATTACGCAAGGCCCGCGCCGCCGCCCAGCGTCCATCCGGAGCATGGACATCCTGCAGCATCACCAGAAGTTCTGCCTCATACTGATCCTCGCCATGTGCCAGAAGGAGGCGGAGTGCCGTAGCCTTTGGAAGGACATCTTTATCCTGCACTGCACATTCGATCTCGGGGAGCGGAAAAGCAGCAAAGTTTGCCGCATTGAGCAGCGCAAAGTGACGCACCCACCCGTCCGCTTCCGGCGGAACGGCGGTATGTTCAAGCACTTTCTTCATTCCATCCGGCAGACCGATCGCCGCCAGGACCGATATGGCCCATGTCCGCTCCCAGCGGTTCTTTTCAGTAGCGAACCGTTTCAACAGGATTTTTTCGACCTTATCCTTATCCGACAGGGTGCTGACGGTCTTCAGAGCTTCATTGCGTTTTGCCTGGTCCTTGTCGTAAAGGAGCGTATCGACCAGACTCTGTAATTCAGACTTTAGTTGAGCGGACATGATTATTCCTCCTTCGCACGGATGGATGAAACCGGGATGAAATCAACCCGGATTATTGCTGCAGGATGTATGACTAAGGATACAGGAAAAGACTGGTCTGCACAAGGTGTAATTTGCCCAATGCGTCTTTTCTTTGGCCGCGGCATCCTTCGACAGGGCGAAACCTCCCATCCGCCTGTATGCGCCGAATGAGCTCATCTCCGGTGATTTCAAGCACAGCGACGAGTTCATGAAGCTGGCGCTCAATCCGGGTGGAGGTTCCAGCGGGATCTGCTTTGGCAACCCAGGCGGCCCCGACCTGCCGGGAGGCACGAACACCGCCTGCTACTCTCTATTCTCCTGCTGCCATAACTCCTTCATCTCATCACTTTTTTCGAGCAGATCATCCAATGTGCCTTCCGCCTCCACCCTGCCATCCTTGAGCACGATAATATGATCCGCACGCCGCAATAGCGGGCGGCGATGCGAGACCACCAGACAGGTCAGGTCCGGGCGGGCGAAGATCCGTTCCCAGAGCAGGCGTTCGGTGTCCACGTCGAGAGCGCTGGAAAGATCGTCAAAGACCAGCAGCTCCGGCTCGCGGATGAACATGCGTGCCGCGGCGGCCCGCTGCATTTGTCCCCCCGAGAGCTTGACGCCGCGCGCCCCGACCATCGTCTCGAGCCCGTCAGTAAGCTCTTCGAGGTCGCGGTCCATGACTGCCAGCTTTGTCGAGCGATAGATGTCATCGTCACGGCGGTCGAGACCCAGCAGGATATTATTGCGCAGGCTGTTGCTGAAGAGGCGCGGCACCTGTGCGGTATACGAGCAGCGCGGCGGGACAAAGAACTCGGCCGGAGAAGCGACCACCTCCCCATTCCAGCGGATTTCTCCTGCTTCGACCGGAAGCAGACCCAGCAGCGCCCGCAGGAGCGTCGTCTTTCCGGAACCGATCCGCCCGGTGACTACGGTCAGTTTGCCGCGCTGGAGGCTGAGGCTCACGCCCTCGATGCCGTTGGTCGAATTGGGGTAGTGAAAAGTCAGGTTGGCAGCCGACAGCTCATTCAGGCGATCTGGAGCGCTCTTCGATGGATAGCTCACTTCCGGAAGCGGACCATTCAAATCCACAGGGCTGTGCTGGACGAGCGCATCCAGCGGCGCATTCTCCATCAACCGGTACATGCGCTGAACCGAGACATCCAGCTGCTTGTAACGCGCCGCCAGCATCCCGGCGAAAGTCGTCAGGTTGCCCATACTTTGCAGGAGATAGACAAACAGCGAGAAATCGCCGAGTGTGAAATTCCCGGTGCGCATGGACTGACCGACCAGAATCAGAATTACGCCCGTCCCCAGTGTAGACGTATTGCGATAGATGGAGTTGAGCATCGCATCGAACAGCCTCTCGCGCACGGTCAGCTTGCGACGCTCGTCATTGAGCCGGCGAAAGTGAGCGATGACATTCCGTTCCGCGGTCGCAACCTTGACCGCCTGCACCGCGCCGAAAAACTCGCCGATGAAGCCGCTCACATTGCCGGCAGCCGAGCGGGAGGCGCGGCGATAATGCTCGATGCGTTTGGTCGCAAGGTTCGCAACGATCCCCACCACGAGCACCGGCGCCAGCGACATCACCGTGACCCACAGGCTGATCCGTGCCATCAGGACGATCGCGACAACGATAATGATCAACCCCACGGCAATATCGTTGATGAGTATGACAAACAGCGGGATCTCCTGCACGTCAGTTTTGAAACGGCTCATGGCCTCGCCGGGCGAATCGGGCAGCGCAGAGGCGCCCGGGCGGCGCAGGATGTGGCGCAACAGATTCTTGCGCAGCAGTGTGGGAATGTCGGCGAAGATCGGCACATCCGCATAGACAAAGCCATAGCTGGCAAGGATGCGTCCGACCCACGTGGCCAGGACAAACGCTGCGATGGCCCAGATGCCGAAGGCCAGCTGCGCCTCCCCGGTCAGCATGTCGAAGAAGGCTTTCATGATGAGCGCCGGAGCGACCTGCCAGCAGAAGCGGATCAGCGCGACGCACCACAGGTCGACGAACCACAGCCAGGGGCGGAAGCGCATCATCTCCCAGATCACGCGCCAGGCAGGCAGGGCCGGGACTTTTTGAGGGAATGTAGTATCGGTCATAATCAATTTCCGTTTTTCTATGCTCCGGGCGCCGTCCCCGACGCCTGAGTGAAAGGCGTGCCTGCCGCCGCGAACGGCGGCATGAACACTACACCAGAACTTCCTCCAGTCCGGTTTGCAGCAGCTGATAGAAGCGCGAACCCGCATCCGCTGCCAATTGTTTGCGGTCGCCATACTCGCTGATACTGCCGCCGTCGAGGATCATGATCTCGTCAGCGCGGTGAACCGTCCCCAGCCGATGGGCAATGATGATCGCGGTCCGGTTCCGGAGGAGCTTGTCGATGGCGCGCTCGAGGCGCAGTTCTGTGGCCGGATCGAGGCGCGAGGAGGCCTCGTCCAAAATGATCAGGCCCGGGTTCCGCATAAAGACGCGCGTGAAGGCCAGTAACTGCGCTTCGCCCGCCGATAACGAACGGCT
>JBAVVF010000478.1:0-4709 GCA_049697155.1 Anaerolineales bacterium | reverse complement strand
GCAGTTTGTCCTGCAGGATGGCTTCGAGGTACGTGACGACTTTTTCACCGTCCACTTTCCAGGCGCCTGGGACAGCCGCAGTCGCGCCGGTCGCCACGATGATGTTCTTGGCAGTCAATTCAGTCGTCTCCCCGGCACCTGCGCCCGGGGCAGGTGTGCCGTCCTTATCTTTCACGGAAACTGTCGTCGGCTTCGTCAGGCGCGCCTCCCCCATGAAGACCGCGATGTTGTTCTTGCGCATCAGGAAGCCAACGCCTTTCACCAGGCGGTCGGAGTTCTGGCGGGAACGTTTGACGGCCACGCCGTAATCCAGCTTCAAATTCTCGAACGAAAAACCGAAGTCCTTGCCGCGTTCCCGCAGGGTGTGCGCGACCTCGGCATTTTTCAATAATGACTTCGAAGGAATGCAGCCCACATTGAGACAAACACCGCCCAGCCACTGCTTGTCGACGATCGCCACCTTCTGCTTCAGCTGCGCGGCGCGGATCGCAGCGACGTATCCCGCCGGTCCCGCACCGATCACAACCAGGTCAAAATTTTCAGCCATTTATTTCTCCTCTTGTATGTCGTTGCGAGGAGATTGCTTCGCCCTTCGGGCTCGCAACGACATGTAATGCCAGTATTTTACTCTACCGCCAGCGGCTCAACCGTCACTGTAGTCGATCCGCACCCCTTCTAGACCTTCTTCGCGCTCATCAAAAAGACAGGAAATACCTTCTCTTCATCATTTATTTTCTTTTTGATTTCGTAAGCCGTTGAAAAACGAACCTCTGCAAATCCGGACTCTTCGACCATCTTCCGGAGTTCCTCGCGCTGAAAGCCCAGGTGTACATCCGTCGATCCGTCTGTATGAAAGGAACCGTCTTCCTTATCCAGATCGGCAACCAACAGGTATCCATCCGGCTCCAGCAGGTCATGGAATTTGCGGAGAATATCCCTTGTATCGTGGAGGTGATGCAGGGTCATCAGCGAATAGGTCAGATGGTAGCGCTCCGCAGGCAGGGGATCAGCGGCAAGGTCAAGCCGGGCAGGACGCATGTTTGTCACACCCGCGCTGACGATCTTTTCGCTCAAGACCTCCAGCATGCCCTGCGAGGTATCTGCCAGCGTGATCGAACCCAGGTCAGATTGCAGCGCGAAGCTCAACAGACCGGTCCCGCATCCGTATTCCAGCGCATTCATCCGGGGCGACAGGCGGATCGTTTTGCGGATCGCATCCGCCACCGCGCCGGCCCGCTCCACTTTTTTGGGGTCAGAGTCCCATTCCCGGGCACGTTCGTCGAAGTTTGTCATCTAGGCCCAGTTCTCCAGCGTTTCCTTGACCTTCATCAGGAACCAGTCCGCCGAGGCGCCGTCGAGGATGCGATGGTCGAACACGAACGACAGATACACCATCGGGCGGATCGCGATCGCGTCATCGATGACGACGGCCCGCTTCTGCAGCGCGCCCACGCCCAGGATTCCCGACTGCGGCTGGTTGATGACCGGAAAGGCGAACAGCGATCCGCTGATGCCATGATTTGTCAGGGTAAACGTTCCGCCCTTGACCTCATCCGGCTGCAGCTTCTTCGCCCGCGCCCGACTCGCCAGGTCATTGACTGCACGCGCCATCGCCAGTAAGGACAGGTTGTCGGCATCTTTAATTACGGGGACGATCAAGCCTTCCTCACCGAGAGACGTCGCCATGCCGATATTGACGGCTTTGTGAACCAGAATGCCCTCGTCAGTCCAGGATGAATTGACGTTGGGATACTCCTTCAGTCCCGCGACAATCGACATCATGAAATAAGCGGTGAAGGTGAGGTTGACCCCATCCCGCCCAAAGGTTTCCTTGTTGGCGGAGCGATGCCTGGCCACGCGGCTCATGTCCGCCTCCATCACGGTCAGCACATGCGGCGAAGTACGCTTGGACATGACCATGTGCTCGGCGATCTGTTTTCTGATTACCGTATGTTTGATTAATTGGTCACCTGGGGTAGGTGTCAGGTGCGAGGTGTCAGGTTTCAGGTTGGTAGCTTGGGCGGCTAAAGTTGATTTTCCATTTTGCACATAGTTCAAAACATCATTTTTTGTGATCCGTCCATTCAAACCTGTGCCCTGAACCTGAGATAGATTCACGCCATGTTCCGCCGCGACCCTGGCAACGACGGGAGAGATAAAACCGATATCTTTATTTGTGTGTACTGGAGTCAACGTCTCCTGACGTTGAGAAACAGCGACCTTTTTCTCCGAAGTCGGGAGACTTCGGACTCCTTCAGCAGAACTATCCACACTTTCCCCCGGTTTCCCGATAAACGCCAGGACCGTCCCCACCTTGGCCGGGACTCCCTCCTCGGCCAGGATCTTCAACACCGTTCCCGAGACAGGCGCGGGGATCTCCGTGTCCACCTTGTCGGTATTCACTTCCAGAAGCGGCTCCAGCTCGTCCACCGAGTCACCTTCCTTCTTCAGCCATTTGATTACAGTGACTTCCTCAACGCCTTCACCTAATAATGGAACTAAAACTTTTGTTGCCATAATTACTCCTCAATCATCTCACCACGGAGACACCAGGGCACGGAGCTTTTTGATTCTCAGTGTCTCCGTGTCTAAGTGGTGAGTTATCGCAGGGACGGAAATGCACTCGGGTCAACTTCATTCATCATTGCATAAACGGTATCAAACACCGTTTCCGCATTCGGCTTGGACCAGTAATCGCCGTCACTGCCGTAGGCGGGACGGTGCGGCCTGCCGCTCAAGGTGCGCGGCTCGGAATCCAGGTGATAGTATCCGCCCTGTTTTTCGATCACTTCCTGCAGCATATAGGCTGTCGTTCCGCCCGGCACGTCCTCATCCAGGAACAGGATGCGGCTGGTCTTCTTCAGCGACTCGACGATCTTTCCATGAATGTCAAACGGCAATAATGACTGCACATCGATCACTTCAATCTCAATACCCACCTTCGAGAGCTTGTCCGCCGCATCCAGTGCAATGCGGCAGCAGGCCCCATACGTAACCACGGTTACATCGCTGCCTTCCCGGATCACTTCCGGCACACCGAGCGGCACGCTGAACTCGGCAATGTTATCGGGCAATCGCTCCTTGACACGATAGCCGTTCAACACATCCACGATCATGGCAGGTTCGTCCGCCTTCAACACGGTGTTGTAAAAACCGGCCGCGCGGGTCATATCCCGCGGCACCAGTATATTGATGCCGCGCACGAGATGAATGATCCCTGCCATCGGGGAACCCGCGTGCCAGACCCCTTCCAGACGATGCCCGCGCGTCCGGATGATCACGGGTGCAGCCTGCCCGCCGACCGTGCGCCAGTGCAGGCTGGCCAGATCATCGGACATGATTTGTAGGGCATACAACAGATAATCGAGATATTGAATTTCACAGATCGGACGAAGTCCGCGCATTGCCATGCCGATAGCCTGGCCCAGGATCGTCGCTTCACGGATGCCCGTATCGATCACGCGCAAGTCGCCATACTTTTCCTGCATCCCCTTGAAACCCTGGTTGACATCGCCCAGGAAGCCCACGTCTTCACCGAAGGCGATCACGCGCGGGTCACGGCCCAAAATCGAATCGAAGGCGGCATTCATCACCTCGAAACCCATCACGGTCGGGGAGGAGCTCGAGTAAATTGGTTTCACTTCCCTGATCGCGACTGCTTTCCCGCTGTGCAAATGCGAACCATAACGTTCACTGTTGATCGCATCCTGCTCGTTCTTCCATTGGACCAGCACCTGTTTGGAGGGATTCGCCTCATCGCGCAGGACTCGCAAGGCTTCATGCGCGGCGCCATGGACGTCCCGCCGCAGCGGCGCAGGCAGGGCCGCCAGCCGTTCCCGGACCTGTTCCAGCTCGGAGGCGTGAGAGGAACTGCCCGCGATCTCGTCGAGCATGTCCATGACCTGCCCGCGCTCCTCCAGAATCGGAGCGAGGTAACTCTCCCAGGCCAGTTTGCGGATCCCTTCGACAGCCGCGTGGTCCTCTTTTTCGAGGGCGACCAGCTCAGGCTCCGACAGGAGACGCTGTTCGATGATCCACTGGCGCATCTTGCGGATGCAGTCGTATTCCTCCTCCCACTGGAGCCGCTCGGAGGATTTATAGCGTTCATGACTGCCGGAGGTGGAATGTCCCTGCGGCTGAGTCAGATCGGTCACATGTACCAGTTGGGGGATGTGATAGCGGCGCGCGATCTCCGCCGCGTTGGCATAGGTCTCGAGCAGGGCCGGATAGTCCCAGCCGCGCACCTGGTACAGGTCATAGCCGCGTTCGCATTCCTCTTCCAGGCAGGGCTCACGCTGGAAGCCCTGCAGGATCGTATGGATGTTTTCCTTGACCATCTGAAATTGATTGGGGACCGAGATACCATAGCCATCGTCATAGACAGTAATGACCGCCGGCGCCTGCAGCACGCCGATGGCATTGAGCGACTCCCAGAACATGCCCTCCGCCGTGGAAGCGTTGCCGATACTGGCAAACACAACTTCATTTCCGCTCTTCGAGAATTGGTTGAACGGCTGGAGCTCCTCCAGCCCGCGATAGAGGACCGAGGCATACGCAAGCCCCACCGTACGCGGCATCTGCGTGCCGGTCGGGGAGACATCCGCGGCGGTGTTATAGGATTCGGTTTGACTTCTCCATGAACCGTCCGGGTTGATGTAACGGCTGGCGAAATGGGCGTTCATCGAGCGCCCGCCTGTGTTGGATTCGTG
>JBAVVF010000477.1:0-4795 GCA_049697155.1 Anaerolineales bacterium | reverse complement strand
CTGAAAAGCCCTGAAAGCTGAAGAAATATATCCCCACTCCGATACAAATGAGTCCAAACAACCATGAACCGAACGGTATATCTCGAAACGTGATGCTGTCCTGGTTCTGCATGGGTGCCCTCCAGTATTCGCTGTGATACTCTTATTATATAAAGAATGTCCTGGAGTTCAACAGGTGTATACCAATGGGGGATGAGTTGCCGGGTAGGTCTGCCGCGTCACTGGCAATAGGTTGGAAAGAAGATTGCCTCCAGGCTGTTGATTGCTCGTCGGCGGCGAGTACTGTCGGGGGATGACCTTAGGTGTATATATTTTCACAATCGAATTCCATACAATGATTGTAGGAAGTTTCACAAAACGTTGAACTTCACTCAAAGAGAGGATGTCAATCATGCGTATCAAAGTTTTGCTTTCCGTTCTTGTTCTTTTTTCCCTTCTGGCTTCCTGCAACCTGCCAATCAGCCAGGCGGCTGTCACACAACCGCCCGAGGGCGAACCGGTTTCTTCCGGAGTCGACGTGGTAGGTACTGCCGTGGCCCTGACCTCGGCGGCCCAATTGACACAGATTGCCGCGGCTGTCACCCCGACCTTTACCGCACAGCCCACGATCACGTTCACTCCCACTCAGTGCAGTCCGCTGGTCACGGCGACGGTCAATGCCAATGTTCGCTCGGGTCCGGATACAGCCTATGGGATTGTCGGCTCTCTGACATTGGGGCAGACTGCAAGCATTGTAGGGAGAAACGACGCCTACACCTGGTGGTACATTGCCTATCCAGGGACAGCGGGCGGCCATGCCTGGATTGCCGGGAGCGTGGTCACGTCCGCCTGTGTTCCGTCGGTTGTGCAGGTTGTGGCTGCGCCGCCCCTGCCCACTGCAGTGCCGACGGAAGTTGTTGCTTCATCTGATGACGACGATAACGATCTGCTTGTCGTACCTGACCTGAATCTGCCTCCAATGCAACTGCATATTGTGGACCTCGCCCTGGTCGGCATGCAGTTGTCTTCTGATCCTGCCACCCAAGGCGTAGCGATTAATGTGAAGATCACTGTGGAAAACAAGGGTACTGTCGATGTAGGCAGTTTCAATGTGCTGTGGTGGTCGGCGGGTCCGACGGTGGGCTGCAGCTGGACAGTGCCTTCCCTGGCGGCCGGCGCAAAGAAAGCCCTGACTTGTCCCTATACCTATGGCGGCTGGAATAACGCCTACCAGATTAAGGCCATGGTTGACCCGGAGCATGCCGTGGCAGAATCCAATGAGGGTAACAACATCGTTCAGCGTACCTTGCAGGTAAAAGATGCCACACCGTAAAGTATCCGGCCGCAAGGAATTTCCAATGGCTGGAACCCGTTGAGTTCAAAAGAGAGTAGTTCAATCAGCGCACCATCTCGCCCTTTGGCGTTGCACAACCTTGACAACTGAGTATGACTTCCTGAATAGAAGCCCTGAAGGGTCTATGTTTCAGGGCTTCTCGGAGAAACATGAAACGATGCGAAGGTATGCCTTCGCATCGTTTTTTACATTTGAGAACCTGGCTAAATTGTTTCGTTTTCCAGTGAGATCACATGAACGTCGCGATCTCCTCCAGCGACTTCTTCCGGATGTCAGGCACTTGCGCGTCCGCGGCCGGATACCCGACGACCAGAATTAAGAAGGGTTTCGAATCTGGCGCTATATGCAGAATGCCGTTCAGGAAACCCATGGGGCTGGGCGTGTGTGTCAGCGAGACCAGCCCGGCATTGTGAATGGCCGTGATCAAAAACCCGGTTGCAATGCCAACGGATTCGCTCACATAATAGTTTTTGACGCGGCGGCCATCGGGAAGTATGCTGTGACTCTTTCCGAAGATTACGATCAAATAAGGAGCCGTTTCGAGGAACTGCTTATGTTCATCCGTGCCGATCGCCAACAGGGCGTCCAGCCATTCCTGCGGGGCGCGGCGCTGATAGAATTCCCTCTCCTCCTGCTCCGCTGCGACGCGGATCTCGTGTTTGACTTTCGGATCGCTGACGACCACAAACTGCCACGGCTGGAGATTGGCCCCGTTGGGAGCCGAGCCTGCCGCCATGAGACATTCCTCGATGACCTCACGCGGGACCGGGCGATCCGAAAATTGCCGGACGGTGCGGCGTCGCTGCATTTGCCGCCGAAATTCAGCCGCACGTAGTTTCATTTCTTCAATGGGGTATTCGATGTAGGAAGACAGGGGTTGAAAGGTTGCCTTTGACATCCTACTCCTCACCAAAAAGAACAGGTTTCTGCCAGTATAGCACACTCACCTGTTCGTATTTTTCTTGTTCTAATCTTTTATCGTTCTTTACACACCCTTTACATTGGCGAAGTATCCTTTGGGCACAGTAAAAACTGTAAATTAGCAAGTCGGGCTTGAAGGCCCGACCTCAAGGAGAAAATATCAATGAAAAAGACACTTTTGATCGTTGCCTTACTCGTAGTGGCGCTGGGCGCCCTGGGTGTAGGCGTCGCTTTTGCCCAGGGCGGACAGCCGCCTGCCGGTCAGGCTGGCTACGGCTGGATGCATGACTACGTCGAGCAGTCCCTGGCTGCCAAGCTCGGTCTGACCGAAAAACAGGTCGAGGATCAGCTTGCTGCAGGCAAAACGATGTACCAGATCGCCCTCGACGACGGCATCACGCAGGATGACCTGGCGACCTTCATGAACGATGTCCACAAGGATGCGTTCGCCAAGGCTGTCAAGGACGGCGTCATCACGCAGGAGCGCGCCGACTGGATGCTGCAGCGCATGCAGAATATGTACCAGAACGGCTACGGCGCCGGCAACTGCCCGATGCACAACGGACAGGGCGGCCAGGCTGGTCGCGGCGCTGGATATGGTCCCGGCATGATGGGCGGCGGACGCGGCCCGGCATGGGGCCAGGCAACCCAGACCCCATAATTGTCAAAATATCCCGCAGATCACAGGATCTGCGGGATATTCGTTTCATTCCGGACAGTCATGGCGCCGAGACGCCATGACTGTTTTTTGTTTCAGCCAGATCAGCTCTGCTTTTCCCCCAGGGGGATCAACAGAATGGGGACGCGCGCCCGCCGGACGACGTTCGGCGCGACACTGCGGGCCCAGAAGGCTGCCGTGCCGGCCTTGCGATGGGTCGTCAGCGTGATCATATCCGCCTGAAGCTTCCCGGCGACGTTCACGATCTCCGTGGCGGGGTCGCCGCGCGCAACCTCCGCGCTCACGTGAACGCCCGCCTGCTTCAATTCATCCAGGTGCTCCTGCAGGTCCTCCGCCGCATTTTCGACGTTGATCTCCAGCAGCGCGGACGTTGTGGCGGGCAGTAGGCTTCCGGCTGCCGCGGTTTCACCCGATATCGTACCGAACGTGGGAATCACGGTCAGCAAATGAACGTTCGACTTGTATGCCAGCGCCAGCTCCTGTGTCACCGGCAGGCTGTCATCGTGCAGCGGACCGGTATCCAGAGGGACGAGGATCTTATCCAGCTTGAAGGTCTGAGGAGCGCCGGTTTCGGGTTTGATGAGCAGCAGCGGCGTGACTCCTTGTGCAACAACCTGCTGGGCAATACTGCCATATAACAATTCGCGCATGCCGCTCTCGCCGTGGGTGCACATCACGATCAGGTCGAGCCGGAACTCGCGTGTGGCGTGTTCCACAATGCTGCCCGCGACATCCTTCACTGCAGCCGTGTGGACATGGGTGTCAACCTTTACCTGCGCGGGGAAGCCGTGCTTTGCAACTGCCTCGAGATAAGCGGAGGCTTCGTCGGCCTGCGTGATGTGATGATCCCTGTGAACCTCACGCGGCGCATCCTGCTCCATGATGTGGAGCAAAGTAACCGGCGCATCCAGAGTTTGGGACAGCGAAGCTGCGACCGGGATCGCGGCCTCCGCCAGTTTCGAACCGTCCAGGGGGACAAGTATGTGTTTGAACATGCTAGGCTCCGAAGAAGATCTGGTACAACAGGAATAGATTGAGTGCGATGATCAGCGTAGCAGCCACGGTTGCGGCAATGGTGGTGATGCGGCGATTGACGAGCGCACCCATCAGGTCACGCCGCCGGGTGAACATGATCAGCGGGATGATGGCAAACGGCAGGCCGAACGACAGGACCACCTGGCTGATGACCAGCGTGCGGGTTGGGTCGAGTCCGATGAAGATGACGATCAGCGAGGGAAATATGGTGACCAGCCGCCGCACCCAGGCCGGGATGTGAAAGTGCAGGAAGCCCTGCATGATGACCTGGCCGGCCATGGTCCCCACCGAAGAGGAGGAAAGCCCCGAAGCAAGCAGCGAGACGGCGAAGATCCAGGAAGCCGCGGAACCCAGCAGCGGCTCGAGGGTCCGGTGCGCCTCCTCGATGCTGCCGATCTCGGTCAGGCCGGCGTTGAAGAAGGTCGAGGCGGCCATGACCAGCATCGCCATGTTGATCAGCCCGGCCAGTCCCATGGCGATGAAGACGTCGATCAATTCATAGCGGAAGAGTTTACGCTGCTGCTCGGGATGCCTTGTGACGATGCGATCCTGCGTCAGTGCGGAGTGCAGGTAGATGACGTGCGGCATGACCGTCGCGCCGAGGATGCCGGTGGCGAGCAGAACACTTTCCGTGCCGGAGAACTGCGGCACGACGGCATGGTAAAACAGGGTCGGCCAGTGCGGCTTGACGATGAATGTCTCGATGAGATAGCTGAAGGCCACCACCCCGACCATGGCCGTGATGACTGCCTCGAGGGGCCGAAAGCCATAGCGTTCCAATCCCAAAATCAAAAACGTTGCTGCAGCAGTGATCAGACCTGCAATCC
>JBAVVF010000476.1:0-2477 GCA_049697155.1 Anaerolineales bacterium | reverse complement strand
AGAATCCCCAGGATCAAGCCGGGCATGAAGGCGCCGATCCGGTAGGCATTGATTTCGATGGGCTCTTTCAAATGAGCATACGGTGTGATTGTCTTCCATTGAAAGCCAAACTTCACCGTCGAAAAGGGTTTGCGCCCCGCGATCGTCCAGGCAATCCCATGGATCAGCTCGTGGACGACGATGCTGGCTGCGATGGCGATCACCAGGGCTGCCAGGTTTTCCATCCCCCGGATCTGCCCTCCCGGGCGGATCGCAAAAAACAGGATGAACTGCAGGATCACCAGCGGCGCGGCGATGAAGAATACGACGAAATTAGCGCGCGCCATGGAGATGGAAAGATCATGTTTGTTTGTCAGCATGTCCGCGCAGCCTCCTTTGCCAGTTGATAGGCTTGCATGGTTCTGGCTTTATTGGGTTCCACAATCGGTTTTTCGGGATAGCCTTTCACCTGAATGCCTTTTTTCCAGGGGGCATGGATGTCTTTTGCATCCAACCCGCGCAGCTCAGGAACCCATTTGCGGATGTAATCTCCATTGGGGTCGAACTTTGTGCTTTGCAGCACGGGATTGAACATGCGCAAGTATGGTGCCGCATCAGTGCCTGTACCGGCGATCCATTGCCAGCCGCCGTTGTTGGCGGCCGGGTCGCCGTCGAGCAGGTTTTCCATGAACCAGTCCTCGCCCCAGCGCCAGTCGATCAGCAGATCCTTCACAAGATAGGATGCAACGATCATGCGTGCCCGGTTGTGCATCCAACCGGTCTCTTGCAGCTGGCGCATACCTGCATCCACAACCGGCACGCCCGTCCGGCCCTCCTTCCACGCGTCGAACTCGGATCTGTTGTTGTGCCAGGGAATGTTTGCCAGCGAGCCATTGAACGCCGTCTTGCTGACGTGCGGGAAGTGGTACAGGATCTGGATATAGAACTCACGCCAGATCAATTCATTCAACCAGATCTCTGCATTTTTTCGGGATACTTCGCCGCGCACTTCGACCATGGCCTGCCGCCCCGCCCTGACAGCCTGTCTCAATCCCAGCATTCCAAAGCGGATGTATGGCGAGAGGGCTGACGTCCCATCTATGTCCATGCGATTGCGACTTTCACCATAAGCATAGATTCGTTGATGAAGAAATTCCTCCAATCGAACGAGTGCTTCCTGTTCACCAGCCGGGAACAGTGGACTGAGTTTATATTTTGGAAGCAGCTCACTATCCACGCCAGGCGGCGTACTGATTTTTTCAGGCGCCGGGTACAGGGTTATCTTCGCCGGTAGTTTTGCTTTCCAGACTTTGGAGTAGGGTGTGTAGATTGTGTATGGTCTGCCATCCGCTTTCAATACTGAAGTGGGATGGTGGATGGTTTGCCCATTGACCAACGTTAGAGGCAGGTGATGTTCTGTTTCTGTATCGCGCTTGCTTGCATACGGCGTGAAATCTTCCTCGGCATAGATTGCGTTTGCTCCTGTTTCTGTGAGCAGTTGTTTCAACGCACCGAGCGGCTTGCCCGAACGGATGACCAGATACGAACCGCGTGTTCGTAAATCCCTGTCGAGCGCGTGCAGGCCTGCGTGAAGGAAGTCCTTTCGGAGCGGGGAGGCGCGCGAAAAAGCGGGGTCGAGAATAAATGTCGGGATGACGGGTCCCGCCGCCAGGGCGGCATGCAGCGCAGGATTGTCCGTAAGCCGCAGGTCGCGGCGAATCCACCAGATCGAAGTCATGTTAACTCCCTGTCATTTCTAAATCTTCAACTATTCCAACACCGGCACAGGCGTGGACTGTTTCTGCCCCAATGTGGCCGCGATGGGGTGATTGTAAATTGTGATGAATACAAAGATGCTGACACCAACCATGACCATTGCGCCGAAGATACCGGCCCCCACGTGCCGATCCGTTCCAGGAGCGCGCCGCCGAGAATGGGGGCGATGACGCGGGTCGTGCTCTCCACCGCGGCCGAGAGACCGAGAATGCCGCCAACCTCCTGCGGAGCGACGGCCTTGGTCAGCGTGCTGGAGAGCAGGGTGTTGAGCAAACCGCCAGAGAGCGCGGTGGGCGTCATAATGATGTAGATCCACAGCACTGAGGGCGCCAATGCCCACCCGAGGAGCGAGAGTCCCATCAACACGACACAAGCGGTAATGAGAATGTCTTCACGGTATTGACTCGTCAGCCGCCCGACCAGGAGACCCTGCACGATCACCGAAAGTATGCCCACGTACGCCAGCACGAAGCCAACATCCCGGGCGGAGAGATTGAACTTCTGCAGCGCGTACAGAGAGAAAATAGTTTGAAAGATGGCGAACGCCAGTCCAAAGAAAAAACGCGTAATAAGGATTGAGCCGGTGAATGGACGACGAAACGCAACCAGCAACGCCTGAAGCGTGATGGGCGGCCGTTTTTCGGTCATCTGGCTGCGTTTTTCCTCTGTGAGCGACTCGGGCAGCCAGCTGTAGATCAGAGCAAGGTTGAGAAGAGAAATCC
>JBAVVF010000475.1:0-3672 GCA_049697155.1 Anaerolineales bacterium | reverse complement strand
CCTTGACCATCGCGTCGGCCGCTTCTATCGCGCCGACCAAACCTTTCGTTTCGACCATTCCCAGAGCGATCATCCCAGAATCAACAGCCATGTTCATTTCCTTTCTTTGACTGATTACGACTTTCGAAAGACAACCTTACCATCTACTTCCAGCGAATCGATGATCGACATGATCACAGCATCCACCGGCGTATCCTTCGTGATGTTCGTTTGCCGCGCCGACGAACCGGCCGCAGTCAGGACCAGATCGCCGATGCCCGCGTCCACGGTGTCGACCGCGACGTAAGGCTTACCCGAGGGAGCACCGCTCTCATCCGTCTGACGCAGGATCAATAATTTGCGTCCATGCAGCTTTTCATCCTTGATGGTGGATACCGTTGTGCCGATTACCTTTGCTATCAACATAAGACACTCCTAACTTCGCCACAGAGCGCACAGAGTTCTCTGAGTTTTTATAGCAGTTTCTCAAACTCTCTGTGATCTCTGTGGCTAAGCTTCTTAATAGCCCTTCGCAGGACTCGCTTCTTTCCCAGCCGGGGTCTGATTGCCCGGCCCCTGCAGGATCTTCACCCCGGCGCTGGCGCCGATACGCGTCGCCCCGGCCTTGATCATGTTCTCGGCATCCTCAAACGTGCGGACTCCGCCCGAAGCCTTTACGCCCATCTCTGGCCCGACGGCCTTGCGCATCAAGGCTACATCCTGAACTGTCGCTCCCCCACCGGCGAAGCCCGTGGAGGTCTTGACGAAGTCCGCGCCGGCCTCTTTGGAAAGCAGGCTGGCAATCGTCTTTTCCTCATCGGTCAGCAGGACCGTTTCGATGATCACCTTGACAATCGCGCCGCGCGGATGCGCCGCATTGACCACGCCGCGGATGTCCCTGGCGACGGTATCGAGGTCGCGGGCTTTCAGCGCGCCGATGTTGATAACCATGTCGATCTCGGTTGCGCCCTGTTTGATGGCGGTCTCAGTTTCGAATGCTTTTGTTTCGGAAGAGGTCGCTCCCAGCGGGAAGCCGATCACCGTGCAAACCTTGACCGGCGAACCCTTCAACAGTTCCGCGCACAGCTCCACCCAGGTCGGGTTGACGCACACGGAGGCGAAGCCATACTTGCGCGCTTCGAAGCACAACTGGGCGATCTCCTGCTGGGTGGCATCCGGCTTGAGCAGGGTGTGATCGATCATCTTCGCCAGGTTGAGGTCCTGCGGGATAACGCCAAGCGTGGACGACAGACGTTCCGCCCCCGCATTGACCACGTTGCCTGTCCGGTCGAAGCAGGTGCGGACGCAGAGCTGGTTGGCGCAGTCAAATTTGCATTGATATCCGTCTGCATGCGCGGCGCGCTGCTCCTCCTCCGCCATGGCGACGAGGACTTCGCGGGTGATGATCTCGACGAGCTGTTCGACTAATTTGGTGTCTGGTTTCATTGTGTCAATTTTCCGTCATTGCGAGGGCGGTGTTCTTCCGTCCGAAGCAATCCCATCTACGATAGCAGGAGATTGCTTCCCGAAGGCTCGCAACGACATCTCACTTCAAATACTTCTTCTCCACCGATTTTATCTTATCGACGCGCGGGGCGTGGCGCCCGCCCGCAAATTCGGTGGTCAGCCAGGTCTTGACGATCTGTTTGGCCAGGCTGACGCCGATCAGGCCGGCCCCCAGGGTCAGCACGTTCGTGTCGTTGTGCTCGCGGCTGTTGACCGCCGACGAATAATCGTACGCCATCCCTGCCCGCACGCCCGGGACCTTGTTGGCGACGATGCAGCTGCCGATTCCGGCTCCATCGATCATGATACCTCGCCAGGCCTTCCCGCTGCTGACAGCCTGCGCCACCGCGTGGGCAAAGTCGGGATAATCCACGGCATCCTTGCTGTTCGTGCCGACATCCTGGATATCAAAGCCTAAAGCATTCAAGTCAGCTTTGAGCGCTTCCTTCAGCTCGAATCCGCCGTGGTCCGCTCCAATGGCGACAACTTTCCGCCCGGAGGCTTCGGTCCGCGCCGGAGCAGGATTTGTCGAGACAGGTTGGGGCGGGGAGTCCCCCAAAACCCGCTTGAGCACGCGCTGTACGATTTCGTGGATCTCTGAGTCGGTGATATCAGCCATTCTTCCTGGATTATCTTCCGGTTCGAGTCTTGCGTCAAGTTGAAAAAAGCAAAGCGCTACACCGTCTTACGTGCGCAGCCCAGATAATTGAGCGAGAGATCCTTATCGAGCTTCAGTTCCAGCCGGCGTCCCAGCTCTCCAAACGTGATCCGGCCCTGTTTCTTCTGACGGACATCCCAAAGCGTAGCCAGGGGATTTTTGGCGATTTTGCTGCCCTGGATATCTTCGACGCTCATTCCCTGTCGGCGGAGACCGGCCCTGAGCTCGTCCGGCGTGATAAACATGGCCCAGATGTGAGTGTTGTCAGGCATAAGTTTGGTAAGAGGCGAGACCTGCAGTCCCTGGATCATTACGGCGTTGCTCTTGGCCGTGCGGTTAATGGTATCGAAGAAGAAAAGACCGTCCGGCTTGAGCACCCGCGCCGCCTCGGCAACAACCTTTTCCCAGTCCGGGACATGCTCCAGCATATCGCAGCAGCTGACCGCATCGAAGGTCTCAGGCTCAAAGGGCAGACTCGCCGCGTCGTCAACGCGATAGTCGATGGAAAGACCGCTCCTTTCAGCGTGGGCCTGTGCCACGGCAATGGAGCGCGGCGAAATGTCGATGCCCGCCACCTGACAGCCCATCGCCGCGAACTCCTCCGTCAACACACCGCCCCCGCAGCCGACGTCCAGCAGGTGGACCCGGCTCAAGTCCGGGCCGTAATGTTTCGTCAGAGCGCTTTTGAAATAGGACACACGCCATGGGTTGACCATTGTCTTCAGCAGGTGCAGAAACTCCTTCTCATCCCACCAGGTATCCGCGAATTCGTCGTAAATGCGATTGTTTATCGCCGAGTCCATAACAAGTCTCCTCCAGATCGAGAAAGTATTGTACTGGCGCAGGCAAGGCTCTGAAACCAAAAGTTGAAAGTTTTAGGTCAACCAGGATTCGTCAACCACCGTCCTCTTGTATTTCCTCACTTCATTGATAAACCAACCCGTCTTCCTGGGATCCTTGCCCTGTACATTTCCATCGATGACCAGGAACATGAGGAAAAGATCCCAGTCCTGGATGGTTTGAAGCAATGTCTCAAAGCGCTGGACATCATAGGAACCTGTCGACTCGAATTGCTTCCACAGGACATAGTTCTCGTCGTGGAACTGGATCATATTCAGCAAGTCCGCGTCATCGACGAATTCAGAGGCAAACTTCCTGGCCAGGGAGGCATGGCTGTTCGGGCTGAGGATTGGCGAGTCGGGAATCGCGTCAGCCTTGAAGGTATCATGCACGTGGATCAGAAACTTCAATTTCCAGTATTGCTGCTCGGAAATCCCCCGGGCCGCCAGCTTATCCAGGTTCTCCTCCAGTTCAGCAATATGATATTTCACTTTCCCTTCCGGGTGCCCGGAACGCGGCTCGCCGTATTCTATGTTCTTCTGATAGCGCGGGTCGGCAAGGATCTTTTCAACGATAGCTTTCATTACACCTCTGTCTAAAATCATCAGGATTATAATCTCAGCATGGATTTCAAGAAAACGGTCAGGGAAGGTTACAACGCCATCGCGGAGCGTTATCTCGCCGAACGC
>JBAVVF010000474.1:0-2412 GCA_049697155.1 Anaerolineales bacterium | reverse complement strand
CGGCATGATCTACAACCTTCGGCGTGGCGATGCTCTGCTCAAATGGATGCAGAACGGACTGCCGGACATCGGTCAGAAAACCACATTTCGCTGGCTCGGCACCTCGGTCGCGGAACTGGTCATTGCTCAGGCGAAAAAGCCGTTTCGGCGCCTCGAGACACTGCTCTTCCTGAAACCGCGGGATGTCTTCTGGATGACGATCGCTGCATACTTCCAGGGCCGCGAAGATATCGTCATCTTCCGTGCTCATCTTATTACCGCTCCGGCGACCGACCTGGAACTTCTTGACCTGAAGACCTGGAGCGGGCGGGATACTCAAAGACGTATTCGCCAGCGCAAGTGGGAAAGCACCACCTATCAGGGCCTGGAACTCATGGCGCCAGCCGGATTGCTGGATCTGGCGACCAAAACGCTGGACCGGCTTGCCCTCCCCATGCAGAAATTCTCTTCACGCTATGCTCGCTTTAGCCTGCACCGGAACGCACCGAATTTCGAAGTCCACGTGCCCTTTCCTGATCATCGCAATGTAGATGCAAAGCAATATTTTGCGGCGCTGCGCGAGCTGGCGCGGGCGGTCAACGAGCACGAATAGTCAGGGCAGTGACAGCTTCAATGGCAGGGAGACGCACTTGTGCGTCTCCCTGTTTGCATTTTGATCAGTCGTCGGCTGCGGCGGGCGCCTTCCGGGCCTGCGCACCTTTGCCATAACGCTGGTAAGCCTTATAGCCGTCCCAGCCAATGATCAGGGCCGTGACGAAGAGCAGGATGGAAATCAGGATCATTGCCCAGTTACCGGCAATGGCCGCGCCGCTGGCGTTCGGCAGAGACAGGTTAAAGTATAGGTTGCGAATCGTTACCAGAGTCGCAGCCAGTGTGGTGACGTACATGAACAGCGTCGGCCACAGGGCAAAGGAAGGATTCTTCTTTTGCTCACGCAGCCAGACGGTCACGATCAGCAGGCTGAGGGCCGCCATCAACTGGTTGGCTGCGCCGAACAACTGCCACAGATACACCCAGGTACCGGTCAGCACCAGCAGGAGCGTCAGGAACATCGAAACGATGGTCGAGATGTGCATGTTCTTCAGCGCCGGGATGACGTCACCGGCCCACTCGGAAAGTGTGACGCGCATGACGCGGAAGACCAGCTGGGTCACGGTCAGCACGATGACCATGAAGGCGCCGAAGCCAAGGGCCGTGCCGTAGACAAAGAAGCCCTGGCCAAAGATGACGCTCAGCAGGTTGCCAACGCCTGCCGCGAACCGGCCGGCACCGCCGCCCGTTCCCACGATCGAGACCGCGACCAGTGCCAGCAGGGCCAGCGTGTTCTCGGTGAACATTGCGCCGCCGCCGACGGGCAGACCGTCGGTCTCGTATTCCAGCTGGCGGGCGGTCCCGATCGATCCGATCAGGGCGTGCCATCCGGAGATGGAACCGCAGGCGATGGTGACGAAGAGCATCGGCCAGAGCGGCTGGTAGGACTTGGTTGCGTCAAAGGCAAACCCCCAGGTCTTGAGCGGTTCGAGGGCAAACTTGCCGATGGCGTCCCCAGCTGCCGTGGTGGAACCCAAAATTGGAGCCAGGATGGCGCCAAGAGTACTGAGTCCAATGGTCAGGAGGGTGACCCAGAAACCGATGTAGTTCACGGGCTGCGCAAAACGCCAGATCGGGAGTGTGGCTGCCAGGTATGAGAACACCAGGAGGAACAATGCCCAGAAGAGGTAGGCGGGCAGGGTATTGATCTGACCGGTCTCAGCATTGTATGTGGCATTCGTGACGCGCACGCCATCCGGACCAGGAGCGGGGATGCGTGGGTCGGCGAAGGTCGGATCACTCACAGTGAAAACCGCCTGACCGCCGGTGATCTTGTTGATTGCGCCATTGAACGCGATTACTGCGGAACTGACCGGCCCCTGTGTGAGGTCCAGTTTCCCTTCCGCATTGACAGCGCCCAGAGGACCAAGCAGCATCGCCGCCAGGGTGACAACGACCACGATCGCGGTGACCAGGATCAGATCCATCTTCCACTTATAGAGCATCTGACCGGCCAGGAAGCCCATGACAGCCAGCATGACGATGCCCAGCGGCACGTCCGCGCGGGCGGTCAGCAGGGCCGCCATGATGCCCATGAAAGCTCCGGCCACCAGCATCAGGTAGAAGAAAATGAAGGTGAACAGGATTGGGCGGGTGCGCGGCGAGATCAGTTTATGGCTGACAGCGCTCAGGCTGTTGCCGTCATTCCGCACGGCGACCATGATGGCGCTGTAGTCGCTGACCCAGCCGATCAGGGAAACACCGATCAACAACCAGGCGAGCGCCGGAGCCCAGCCCCAGATATTTGCCGCGGTGATGGGTCCCACGATCGGGCCTGCGGCGGCAATCGATTTGAAGTGGTAGCCATACAACACGTTGCGG
>JBAVVF010000473.1:0-1849 GCA_049697155.1 Anaerolineales bacterium | reverse complement strand
CGCACGCTCGCTATAAAGAAGGGTGCAGGTGTCACAATCGATAATGCCAACGTGATTTCTGCCGATATAAAGGCTGACAATGGCGTGATCCACGTCATCGACACCGTGTTGCTGCCTTCGAACTAACAAACTTCCGTTGCGATTGGAAAGGGCGCCGCGTCCGGTGCCCTTCCCCTAGCTATACAAAAAAGCATGTGATGAGTGTTACGGGGAAAGATTGAACGAAGAAAAAGGATACTAAACTATGAAATTATTTACTCCCATGGCTCTGAGCATAGTTCTGATGTCGACAACAGCGCAGGCCGATGGCGATGTGGCCAAAGGTGAGAAAGTCTTCAAAAAATGTATGGCCTGCCATACCGTTACGGATAAAGCCAACAAAGTTGGACCATACTTGATGGGAATTGTGGGACGTAAGGTCGCAGTTGCTGAAGGCTATGCTTACTCAGACAGCATGAAGGAATATGCCGCGAATGGTGCTGTTTGGGACGAAGCCGCGCTAACTGCCTATCTCGAGAACCCCAAAGCCATTGTGGCCAAGACGAAGATGGCGTTTGCGGGAATAAAGAAAGAAGACGAGCGTGCCGATCTCATTGCGTTTCTAAAAAGCAAGATGTGACCAGCAAGAGTTGATGTCATTATGAAGACGCGGCATGCAGAGCATGATAAAGGGCGGCAGTTGTCAAATAAATGGGCGTGCTTAAAGATCCAACTTAAAGTCTCGGCGCAAAGCCGCACTGAATCATCGTTATTTTGTCGCACATCCACCTGACTGAGAGAGACGTAATTGTACATCAATGCATAGGAGCATACTTATGATCGCGAGAACTGGGAGCTATATTTTGTATGCTTGGAATTTCATATTTAATCATGAAGTAAGTCCGGTTCGTAATATTCCAGACGTTGCTATTCGGCATTATGTTTTGCAGGCACTAGGGGTAATGTGGGCGGTGAGTTTTTCACTCGCAATCGGACGCTACACATTTCTTGTCGCCAGCCTAATTGGGCATTCTATTTTGATAGGAGCCGCAGCGATTACGGTCGCAACCCTTGCGACCGCTGCGACGAAACCTGAAGTATTCATCCGAGGTTCGGGTCGCCGCCGGGATGGCGAACACGAATAAGCGTTGGTTTGGCGGTTCAAAAATTGGCTGGCTGCTGCATTGCTCCAAAACTGCTCAAGTTGGTTTTATGCGGATTTCTTGGTGCAGACCTTATGGATTGTTCAACCAAGCGCATTGTTGGTTAGATTGAAGCGGGAGGTGGGATCGTGCGGGTACTGATTATCGGTGCCAGTAAGGGAATTGGGCTGGAGACGACCCGTCAGGCGCTTGAGAATGGATATCATGTGCGGGCTCTGGCGCGATCCGCTGCCACGATGAGTGTTTCAAATGCGAAGCTGGAGAAAGTGCGAGGCGATGCATTAAACAGTAAAGATGTGGAAGCAGCGCTCATCGGGGTTGACGCAGTGATCGTCACACTTGGCGTCGGGATAGGCGATTTGTTTCGGCCTGTTTATCTCTTCTCCGATGCAACCCGTGTGCTGTTAGACGCGATGAGAGCTAAAGGGGTCAAGCGTCTTATTTGTGTTACTGGTTTTGGAGCTGGCGATAGCCGCTCGAGCATAAACTGCTTACAACGGCTGCCATTCCTGGCCGTTTTTGGCCGCGCCTATGACGACAAAAGCCGACAGGAGCAATTGATCAAGGAAAGCACACTTGATTGGACTATCGCGCGGCCTGGCGTCTTGTCCGGTGGACCGCGGACGGGACGTTACAAGGTTCTTGCTGAAGCTTTACAGTGGCGTAACGGGATCATTTCGCGCTCAGATGTGGCCGAATTCTTGGTT
>JBAVVF010000472.1:0-2347 GCA_049697155.1 Anaerolineales bacterium | reverse complement strand
GACCAGCGCCAAGTGGCTGGCTGAGAAACTTGGCGGGGAAGGTGATATCGTCCAGATCGAAGGCTTCCCCGGACACCCGGCCAATGTCGCTCGCATGGAAGGGGTTGCGGAAGTGTTTGCCGATTACCCCGGTATCAAAGTCCTGGCAACCGATAGCGGCAAATGGGATGAGGCCACCGGACAGCAGGTTATGTCGAACTTCCTGTCTGCCTACCCGAATCTGGATGGATACTGGACACAGGATGGTATGGCAATTGGTGTCCTGCAGGCAGTCATGGCTGCCAATCCCGCAAAGTGGCCGCAGGGTGTGGGTGAAGCCCGCTGCCAGTATCTCAAGCTCTGGCAGGAGGCTCTGACGCTGAATCCTGAGTTCGACACCATTGCGGTCGCCAATCATCCGGGTGTCTCTCCCACCGGCCTGCGCATTGCCGTCAACATGCTGCAGGGCAAGGAAGTGGATACCGGCAAGCTGGGCGGCGCGAACGGTCTATCGTTTGTCCTGCCTGTAGCCGCGGTCATCACATCCGAGAACATCGATGAAGGCCTGGCCATGTGCGAAGGCAAGCCGGATGCTTATCTGCTCGATGACATCCTGACCGACGAAGAGGTCGTCAGCGAGTACTTCCAATAAAATATGGCTGAGTCGCTTTCTGCCCGGAACATTGTCAAGCGCTACGGTGGTGTCGTCGCTCTCTCAGATGGAGATCTGGAAGTGCAGGCCGGCGAAGTCGTAGCGTTGATCGGGGCGAATGGAAGCGGCAAAAGCACGCTGAGCAAGGTCATCAATGGAGTAGTTGTCCTCGATGGAGGGCAGCTACTCCTTGATGGGAGCCCGATCCATTTTTCCTCTCCCCAGGCTGCAAAAAACGCAGGCATCGCAACCGTGTTTCAGGAACTCAGCCTGATCCCGCAGATGACCGTTGCCGAGAATATCTGGCTGACGCGCGAGCCGCTCAATGCGCTGGGTCAGGTGGATCGCAGAGCCGTCAGGGCCCGGACCGAGGAACTGCTGGCCTTATTCGAAGGGACCTTCAAGACCGGTCTTCAGCCTGACTCGCCGGTGGACTCCCTGCCTCCCGATGAAAAACAGATCATCGAGATTCTGAAGGCGGTCAGCTTCGACCCGTGGCTGGTCATCCTCGACGAAGCAACCGCCAGCCTCGACAGCCGCCAGGTCCAGCGGCTCTTCGAACTGGTTAAAACATGGAAGCAGCAGGGCAAGGCAATCATCTTCGTCTCGCACCGCATGGAGGAAATCTTCCGGATTGCAGACAAGTACAGTGTTTTGCGCAACGGCAGGACGGTCGGCGCGGGGAATATCAAAGACATCGATGAAAAGCAGCTGATTAAGCTCATGATCGAAAAGGAGTCCGTGCTGGGGTTCCTGCGCGGCGAAGGCAGGTCGGATGGGAGAGTTGAGACGGAGACATCCCTCGAAGTGGCCAATCTGACTGCTGACTACGTCCGGGGGGTCAGCTTCAAGGTCCGCAAGGGTGAACTGCTGGGGATCGGCGGACTGCGCGGCCAGGGTCAGCGCCATCTTCTGCATTCCCTGTTTGGCGATATCCCTCATAGCGGGGCGGTGAAACTCTTCGGTAACGAACTCCACTTCAGGCATCCGCGCGATGCGATGAGAAAAGGCTTTGCCCTCGTTCCGGGCGACCGGGCAAAGGAAGGGCTTCTTTATATTCGTTCGATTCTCGATAACCTCCTGCTGCCTTCCTGGAGGCGCTATGGCTTGCCGCTGAAAGTCAGCCATGCAAAAAAGTAGGCAGCCCGGACCGGCTCAAGCTTGAACTTGAAGATGGCCGGTCTGGAGGAGCCTGTCAGCAGTCTTTCGGGCGGCAACGCCCAAAAAGTCGTCATTGGCAAGTGGCTCATGCGCGAGCCGCAGGTGCTTCTGCTGGATGATCCCACCAAGGGTGTGGACGTTGGGACGAAGGCGGAGTTCTATGCACTGCTGACACGCCTGAGCAATGACGGCAAGACCATTCTCTTTTACAGCAGTGACGATGAGGAACTGATCGGGTTATGTGACCGGGTTTTGGTAATGTATGACGGCCGGATTCGCAGTGAACTGGCGGGAGAAACGTTAACCAGGGAAAATCTGATCGCCGCCAGCCTGGGCGTCGCGGAGCGGGATGGAGGTGCGCAATGAGACAGTCCAGATGGGAGGCGTTGACGGCCCGCCAGCCTGCGCTGTTTGCACTGGTCCTGCTGGTACTGTCGCTGATCGTTAATTTGATCCTGCAGCCAAACATGTTTGCGAAGGACACTCTGAACAGCAACATGCGTGTCTTTTTGCCAATCATTCTGATTGCGGTCGGCCAGGCAATCGTCATTCTGG
>JBAVVF010000471.1:0-4750 GCA_049697155.1 Anaerolineales bacterium | reverse complement strand
ACTCCAGACACCGCGCAAAACAATCCCGTTCCCCTATCCCTGCGGGCCGGTATATTCACATTCGCCAGCCGGCATTCCCGCTTCCGACCTTTCCTTCAGGATACGCAGTAACTGTCTCGTGATGCCTTCGTCCACATATGCCTCGCCGCAGCCCCGGCAGAGGCGTGCAGGCACGTTGTTTATGATCAAATGCGTTTCACCCCGTTCGAACTTGACCGACGTAAATCCGCCCACAACATCAGCCTGCCTGCAGATCAGGCAAATCATGATCTGCGCCCTTTGAAGTCTTTATCCCATTTCCTTGGATCAGGAATGTAAACTGTAACAACAGTGATTTCATTCGTTTCAGAGTTCTCAGAGGTCACCATGTGAAACGGATGCTTTCCCTGAAATCCCAATAGTAGCCGGCCTGGCTCAGGCATCTCGGCTGAATAATCTTCGATCGTTTCCCCAGACCGCAGCGCCTGCAGGACATTTGACAGGGAGACTTTCCGTTCGAACATTCGCTGAACGGCGTGGACACGGAAAAGGATTTTGGGCTGATTCACTTCATCTCATTTAAAGTGATTTCTTTTGCTGGCCTGGCGTGAAACTATCGGGGACCGCCTCGGGTCCATCCCGGAAGGCTGAGCGGATACCACTAGAGATGGCGCTCCAGTATGCTCTGGCCGCCGCCCGTTTGTCCTCGCGAAAGCGCGCCAGCCATTCCACCAGTTCCGGGGTCCGCAGGCCATCGCTCTCCCACTGGACCAGGTATCCCAGGATCATATCCATCACGCGTTCGCTCTCCCAGGGAACGATCTTGGGAGCCTCGCGCTCGTATATTTCGCGCGCCAGCTGGAACTGGTGGGCCTTGTAGTTCACATCCAGGCCGGTATAGTGGGCGCGCAGGATCTCGTCAGTGATGGTCTCAGACCATTTGCGATGGAAACGGCAAATTCCGCTGTTTTCGTTGAACAATTCGTACGTCATGCGCTCGACGTTTTTGCGTCCCAGCGCTTCGGGGGTCATAAACTCCACACCGTAATGGACGAAGTATTTACCCATCATCGGCATGGGACTGAGCATGCCCGGCACCCAATACTGGTTCGGGACCATGCAACCCTCGTCGCCGTGCCCGATGAAGACCGCCCGGTCGATGCTGCGGATGCCATAGCGCCTGTCGATCTCCTGCGCGGCGACGCGGATGCTGCGCCGGAACCATTCAGCCTTCGGCTCGAACAGGATGGCGTGGACGACATCCATCGCGTATTGGGCATTCTTCAGGCTGTCGGCAACCACATCGAAATGAGCCGGGTCGTCCGCCCAGCCGAAGCGCATTTCATTGGCCGGAGGCAGCCCAAACTCCGCGGGATCGATCAGCTCATCGCGGACCAGCTCCATGATCCAGGCCACGGTCCCGCCCGATTGGATCGCGTCGAACCCCATCGCATCGACGAAATCGGTGAGCAGCTCTGCGGCACGCTGGTCAAAGACTCCCACCTGCGGTCCGAGGACATGATACGGCTCATAATCCTTCTTGTATTGACCGTGCATTTTCTTGCAGACCACCGCGCAGGGTTCTCCACAATGCTGGAATTTTTTGGTCTTGATCGTTTCCTCATTGAATTGTCTCAGATAATGATTGAGGATGAAGTGCTCATGCTGGCGCAGGCGCGCCTCGACCGGCCTGTAGATCGAAGTGTAGTTGAAGCTCAGGATACGTTCGTTCAAATCGCGCATATTGACGCCGAAAGTGCCGCCGGTTTCGAACTCGGGAACATAGCGATATTTCTCGGTCACGGCCAGATCCGTCTGGATGGTCTTCTTGCCAAAGTGTTCGAGGAAGTAGGAATCAATTTCGGCAGAGTCACGCAGGTCGGGATCATCCCATTCACCGCCGAACACGATGCCGACAACGTTGTGCCGCTGGAGCAGACGGCTGCCCAGTCCGCCGCGCCCGGCCCAATCGACGACCGCGGTAAAGGCGCCCGCCCGCACCGGGCTGGAGCCGATCGCCCCTTCGCGTGTGTACTTGGCTGCCGGGCCAACCACACAAATCCGCAGATTCCCGTTTGTGTATTCTTTGGCGTAGCGGTCGAACAATGCCTGCTGAAGTGCAAAGAAGCCGATCAGGGGCCTGCCGTCCGGGCTGGCATACCCGGCCCAGAGCGGTTCCACGTTGACCGGCTCGATCCGGACCTGGATCTCCCCGGCTTTATGATTGAGCAGCACCACGCTCGGCTCGGCTGCCATGCCGCGCAGTGCCACATAGTTGACACCCACGCCGTGGAACGTATACGCCGCGCCGCCCATGCTGGAGACATAGAAACCGTCCCATTGCGAGCTCCAGGAACAGAAGACCAGCCGCCGCGACCCGGGAATGGAGCTGCCCGCCAGCAGTCCCTCGCCGAAGGTGAAACTATCGGGATAAAGGTTGAAGCGATGCCAGCCATAGTCCACCGGACCCAGTATTTTTTCCTCGTCTTCAATCGGGCGCAGATACCAATTGTTGTTGTGGAGGTGAACCGTCAATTCGCGCTGCATAATTGGATAGGTCATAGGAATGTTCCCTCTCAGTCTTGAAACCCTGTCCGATACAAGTCGTAATACATTCCCTGCTTTGCCAGCAATTCCGCGTGAGTGCCCTGCTCGACGATCTTTCCATCGTGGATAACTACAATTTTATCGGCATTTGTGATGGTCGAAAGGCGATGTGCGATCACAAACGAGGTACGTCCCTTCAGGAGGGTCGCCAATGCCGCCTGAATGATTTGCTCCGTCTGCGTATCCACGGAAGAAGTTGCTTCGTCGAGGATCAGGATACGCGGATCCGCCAGCAGGGCACGCGCGAACGAGATCAGCTGGCGCTGTCCCACACTCAGGGTTGCGCCGCCTTCCTCCACGGATGTATCGTATCCGTTCTTCAAATGCATGATGAAGCCATGCGCGCCGACGGCTTTCGCCGCCGCGACCACATCTCCATCGCTCGCGCCCAGCCGCCCGAATAGAATATTTTCCTTCACTGAGCCGTTGAACAGGAACGGGTCCTGGAGCACCATGCCCATCTGCCGGCGCAGCGACTGCTGCGTCACTGTCCGCAGGTCAGCGCCGTCGACGCGCACCGAACCCGAGGTCGGGTCATGAAAGCGGCTCAGCAGCTTGACGATCGTCGTCTTGCCCGCGCCGGTCTCCCCCACCAGCGCGACCGTCTCGCCCGCGCGTACGTCCAGGTCGATGCCATCCAGGACCAGGGCGGGATCATCAGAATAGTGGAACGAGACATTCCTGAATTGCACCTGGCCGCGAATGGATTCCATTTCGCGCGCCTCCGGCACATCCTGCACCTCGACCGGTGTATTGAGCAATTCCAGAATCCTCTCGCCGCCTGCCATCGTGGATTGCAGCGTATCGAAACGGCGGCTCAAATCGCGGATGGGGTCGAATAGACGATCGATGTACAGCACGAACGCGATCAGCACGCCGGCCGTGATCGACTCGCCCAGCACGGCCGTCCCGCCGAGGTAAACAACGAGCGCGGTCGCGATCGCACCGAGCACATCCACGATCGGTGTAAAGACGGAAGCCACTTTTGCCGCCTCCATGCTGCGCTCCAGAAAGTAGCGATTGACATAATCCTTGAAGTTTGAATAGTTGTGCGCCTGACGCGAAAACGCCTGCACGACCCGCACCCCGTTGACGTTCTCCGCCAGCACCGAGTTGGTCCACGAGACCGCGGCGCGCACCTTGCGATAGTTGCGCCGCGCCGCCCGGCGGAAGAGGATCGTCGCCGCGATCATCAATGGCAGCACCGCAAAGGTAAGCAAAGAAAGCCGCAAATTGAGCGTGAGCATGGCAAAAAGAATGCCGATAATGGCCAGAATGTCGCGCACAATGGCCAGCGTCGCCCAGGTGACGAATTCACGCAAGGTACCGACATCATTGATGACCCGCGTGATCACCCGTCCGACACTGTAACGATTGTAAAAACTGAGCGAAAGCCTCTGCAGATGATTGAACATCGCCGTGCGGACGTCGTACAAAACGTGCTGACCCACGCGCGACATCATCCGCACCCGGAAGATATTCGTTGTCACTTGAATGACCGAAATCCCGAAATAGACCAAAACGATGTTTCGCAGGGCAATGATGTCCTGTTTGCCAATTCCTTCGTCGATGGCAAGCTTGACGAAATAAGGCCCCGCCACCGACGAGGCAGTCACGATCACCATAAAGATCAGGGCAATGATCATCTGCCCGTAATAGGGTTTCAGGAATTGCAGCAGCCCGCGCGCAACTTTAGGATCATAGCCCTTGTCGTACGCGTCTTCAGACTGGGTAATAAATGCGGGAGGGGTGATTTTGGTGGTCATAGATATTCCGTCCTGAGCGGAGCGAAGCGTAGTCGAAGGACAGGTTTCATGCAAATTTGAAGCATTGCCGCTATCTGCGCTTCGACTTCGCTCCCGCTTCGCGGGTCGCTCCGCTCAGCGAGGAGGTTTCTTTTTATTTTGCTCTCTTTTCTTTCTTTCTGTTTTCACAATTTCATGGATAACATCAAATTCGCCACGAATCAATGCCTGCTTCTTTAATCGGCTCCAACCTTTGATTTGCCGTTCCCATCTCAAAGCGTCATAGTAATACCGCGTTTCTTCTTGAGGTCCACACCAGCTTTACAGGACGGCGGGAATACGTATAAGAGGAAACTTCAACTCCCTGTTGGTGCTGCCAAAGGCGTTTATTTATATCGTCTGTACTACCTGTATAGTAG
>JBAVVF010000470.1:0-4108 GCA_049697155.1 Anaerolineales bacterium | reverse complement strand
GCTTGACCCGGACCTGATCGATGCCCGCATCTATCTTGGTGGGCTGGGGCATGAAGCCGTTGCCCGTCTGACCGAGACGTTGCTGGGGGGGGCGGTGGCCTCCAATCTGGTCACCCTTTTGTTGAATCGTTCCGAGGGCAATGCCTATTTTGTCGAGCAGATTGTTCGATACTTGCAGGAAGAGAACTATATCGAGATGAGCAGGAATGGCTGGTCCCTTGTGAAAAGCGTGCCGGTGAGTGTCCTGCCTGGTGATGTCCGCTCTGTTCTGGTGGCCCGGCTCGATCAACTGGCCCGCCGGGTGCGGGAGACCGTCCAGACCGCCGCGGTGCTGGGGCACGAGTTCGAGATCCAGGTACTGCTGCAGATGCTGCACGAGGATGAGTCCGCATGGTCGCATGTGGCCGAAGCCGAGAAGGCTGCCATCTGGGCGCCGCTCAATGAAATGCATTACATTTTTTCACACGGACTCCTGCGGGATGCGGCCTATGAAATGCAGATGCGCTCGAGAAGACGGGATCTGCATGCCCTGGCCGTCGAGGCCCTGGAAACTCTCCATGCTGACGATCCGGGCCCCCGTTACGCGGAGCTTGCCTATCACTGCGATCATGCCGGGCTTTCGTCGAAGGCGCAGTCCTACTATAGGCTGGCCGGCAAAGCCGCCTCGGATGCCTACCAAAACAGTCAGGGTATTGGGTATTACACGCGCTCCCTGACGCACACACCGCGCGATGATGTGAGCGCGCAGTTCGGGCTCCTGCTCGAGCGCGTCGAGTTGTTCAACCGGCTCGGGCAGCGCGTCCCGCAATTGCAGGATCTGGAAGCTCTTGAAAAGCTTGCGCAGCAGATGGGCGATCCACGTCACCAGGCCAAAGTACAGATGCTTTTCGCTCATTACTTTTTGTCGGTCCCCGACTATGTGGCTGTGGTGAAGTGTTCGGGACGTGTCGTCGCGTTGAATCGCATGGTCGAAGATGCCGGGGTCCTGCTGGATACCTACCGGGTATGGCCCCTGGCTCTTTTGCGACAGGGGAAGCTTGCAGCCGCTATGTCGGTCGCCCAGGAGGGGAGGGAGCTGGCTCAATTGCATGGTGATCCCGTAAAAGAGGGGTATATTCTCAACGCGATGGGTCTGATCGCGATCGAGCAAAAAGATCCTGCCATTGCACATGGATATCTCGAGCAGTCCCTTGCCCTTGCGCGCGAAGCAAAGGATCGCAGACTTGAATCTATGACACTGGGGAATTTGGGAAATTCAGCAGGTTATATTCGCCAGGATTATGCTTCTGCCCGCGAGTATTATGAAAAGGATTTCGCTATTTCACATGAGCGCGGGGAGCTTTCAGCGGAATGCGTCTCTCTTGGGAATCTTGGCTGGGTTGCCGGAATGCAGGGCGACTTCGAAGCGGCACGCTCCTATCAGGAACGTGCCTTGCTTCTGGCGCGCGAAATTGCCAATCTCTACATGGAGACCTACATATTGATCAATTTAAGTGCGGTGACCGGCTTGATCAATGAGGTGCAGACTTCCTCTGCGCACGCGCAAAGTGCACTGCACTTATCCCGTCAAACGGGCGACCGATCGGCTGAAGCGTGGTCTCTGCTGTATCTTGGATATGCCAGCCTGCTGCTTGGTGATCTTCAGCCGGCCGAGGACGCATTTCGCCGGTCCATTGTCATTCGCGAAGAATTGGGGCAGCCCGGCATGCGGATGGAGTCGCTTGCAGGCCTGATTCAGGTCCTGCTGCTCAAGAGCGATGATGCGGCGGCGCTGCGGGAGACGGAGAATGTCATCGCATATCTGGAGACCGGTAATCTGCTCGACGGGGCCGAAGCACCCCTGCGGGTGTACTACGCGTGTTACCTGGCTCTTGAAAAAATACGAGACCCGCGTTCAGGCAATATGCTGCAATCGGCAGTTGAAATGCTTGAAGCGCAGGTCTCGAGGCTGCGAGACGACGAATCGCGTCAAATGTTCGTTGAAAATGTTCCGTGGCGACAGGCGATCTGGCAGACCTGGCGTGAAAGATCCGCCTGAACTATGGGTAATGCCCAAGCGGCGGATCGCCGACGCTCAGGGTGAATTTGACCAGTCCCTTGTCGGCATCCTGTGTTTTGATTTCATGAGGCCTGCCATCGTACAGCGCAAAGAGCCTTTTTCCGACTGGCGGCCGCTGGAGTGTAACCGTATAGGGGATATTTGCATCCTTGAGCGACGCTTTTTCCCTTACTCCAAAGGCATTGAACCAGGTGATAAACCCGTCCTCAAAGGGTGTGCGATCAGGTATGGGCTTGCTGTACGCCTCATATTTGTCATCCACCTCGACTTCAATACTCGAGTCATAGCTGGGGATCTTGGTGTTCCCATCGATCCTGTATAGTGTGGTTGCCATAGTATCCTCCTTGCCTTATGAAAATTATCCCGGGTACTTAAATTATAGCCGCAGTCAGAATCATATAATATATTTTTTCCATTGCAGATTGTCCTGTTACAGATCGAATCAGGACTTTGACTGTTTGCGGCAATTCCATACTATTTGGAGTTGCGACTTGTTTATCATACAATTGTTCTCAAGAGGCAGCTTGAAACACCCTTTCCTCAACTGGTTTCTGCTGGCGGTGTGGATGGTCTCCCTGCAAGCCTGTCAGCCAGTCCGGAATTTATCAATTCCGGCAGTCACGATAGTATCTCCTCCCGTGACTGTCCTGGGTTCGCGCGAATATGAGGTGCATCAGCGGCTGACACTGGTAAACGATGGTCCCGGTCAGCCGGAAAAGCAGAATATCTGGGTGGCGTTGATCCGGGATTTTCCTCCTTACCAGGAAGTGATATCCCTGCAGATTTCACCTGCAGAGCATGACCTGATCACTGATGAATATGGCAATCAGTATGCGGAGTTTGATTTTTCCACGCATCCGGCCGGGACGACAAAAATGGTGCAGATCGACTACCAGGTCGGCGTCAACGAATTGACGTATGATTTATCAGCCTGCGACGGGGAACTGCTGGATGATTTTATCCAACCGGAACTACATATCGAATCGGCGAATCCCCAGGTTGTGGCTCTGGGGAGTAGTTTATCGCGAGGCAAACAGACTGTCTGCCAGCAAGTCCGCGCATTTTATGATTATATTGGTGATGAGCTAATCTATACCTACAATGGAAAGAACTGGGGCGCGCAAGCGGCACTGGGAACCATGGGGGCTGATTGTACTGAATACACCTCCTTGCTTGTAGCGCTCAGCCGCTCGCAGGGCATTCCGGCGCGTTACTTTGAAGGTCTGCTCTTCCTCGATGCCGAGACGGAAGCAATTGCGCGCCTTGAGCATGCCTGGCCGGATGTGTATCTTCCGGATGTCGGCTGGATGGCGCTGGACCCCACCCTGGGGAGATCACCACTGGATCGTGAGACCTATTTTGCTCACTATACCCCCCAGCACATCATTGTCACTATGGGAGCGAGCCCGTCCACACTGCGAGGCGGCAGCTATTGGACACATATCTACGGGCCGGGGAATGGCACACAGATTCGCGTCGAAGCGGAGGAGTGGCAGATCAAACCGATCGGAAAGTAGAGGGTGTTGACCCTGGAGGGGAGTCAGGCAGTGTTTATTCCACACGCTTTCGAAGATAGGCATGCATGATCACGGATAGTACGATGATCAACCCATAGATCAACTCTGTCCAGAATCCGGTCAGACCGACGGCCACGGTCGCGGCTTCGATCGCGCCGATGATAAAGGCCCCAATGAACGTCCCCAGGATCGTTCCGGTACCGCCAAAGACAGACGTGCCGCCCAGGAAGACGGAAGCCAGGGTACTCAGCAAATGCCCTTCGCCCAGGCTGGGCCAGAAATAGACGACGTGAAAGCTGGCGATGACTCCCGCGAAGGCTGAGAGCAAGCCGATCAGCATAAAGGCCTGTACGCGGACGCGTTTTGTATTGACCCCCATCAGTTCGGCACTATTGGCGTTGTCGCCGATCAAATAGATATGCGCGCCAAATTTATGACGATTGAGTAATATCCAGCCAAGAATGGCAATCACGACCAGCCAGATCATCTGCGTGGGGAAAGAGCCGCCAATTTTCCCAACCAGAGCCGAATG
>JBAVVF010000469.1:0-2036 GCA_049697155.1 Anaerolineales bacterium | reverse complement strand
GTCCGGCGGTTCGCCAGGCCTGCCCTCTGAGTTGATCTACACCACGGACGGCGGTGCGAACTGGAGCCAGGCGACCATCACCGGCATCGGGGCGACGGAAGACCCCAACCATATCGCCATCGTGGGTTCGCGGATCGTGGTGCTCAGCGCCACGGCTGGCAGCGCTACTTCTGGCGGGTATTACTGGGCAGACATCGACCCGGATACCGGCGTTCCCGGAACCTGGACCAAAGTCACAACCGGGTTTGTCAACGCCGCACAGCCTCGAGATATCTTCGTCCTCTCTCCGCGCGAGGTCTTCATCTGCGGGGATGCCGGCTATATCTACAAGGCCACCGACATCACATCGGGTGTCAGCGTGCTCAACGCGGGCGTTGCGACGGCGCAAAACCTGAACCGCATTCATGGATCGGATGACGTGATCGTGGCCGTGGGCGCGGCGGGAACGGTGATCCGCTCAATCAACCGCGGAGCGACCTTTGCCGCCACAGTGACCGCGCCTACCGTTTCCCTGCTTCAGGCACTGTGGGTCTTTGATCGCCTGCGCTTCTGGGTGGGATCGGTCAATGGCTATATTTGGTACACACTGGACGGCGGCAAGACCTGGACCAATAAGGGCTTTTCGGGCAATGGCTCCGGGCAGGTATTCGATATCAACTTCCCATCCGAGGAAATCGGGTACATGCTGCACGGCAATGCCACGCCGACCGCGCGCCTGTTCTTCACCCTGGATGGCGGCGTAACCTGGACCAACGTAGGCTGGAGGCTGGCGAAGTGGCCGACCTTCAACTATGCTAAGCAGATCGCAACCCCAACCTCCAGCGATTCGGCGGTCAACTGCAACAACGTTGCCATCGCCGGAATCACCTCCACCAATGACGGCGTGCTGCTCTTGGGCATCGCGCAGCGTCTGTAGCCCTTCGGCTACAACAAGGTTGTAAATTTTGAGTAACCGGGATAAAAAATGTCGAAACGAACGCAACCTCAAATGACTGAATTCACCTTCGCGGATACCGGGATAACCGTGAAGGTGAGGAAAGTATCGCCGATGATCGCGACCGATGTCGCGGCATCTTTTCCAGAACCAGAACCGCCTGAACAGGAAGTGGAATACCCAGGCGGCAAGGTGATGGAAAAGAATTACGCCGATCCAAACTACATCCATGCCAAAGCGGAGTACCAAAAGAAAGTCACGATGGCGCTGCAGCGGGTGATGATCCAGCGCGCCATCAAGCCAACTGACGAGGATTGGAAGGAGGATGTCCAGGAATACCGCGAATTTATCCAGCAATCCACCGGCAAGCCGCTGCAGGAGGAAAGCGATCTCCTGGTCTATGTGATGCGCGTGTGCATTGGATCGCAAGAGGACATGCAGGACCTGCTCAACGCGATCACCAAACGATCCCAGGCCACACCGGAGGCAGTCGAAGCGGCGCGCAATTCCTTTCGAGGTCAACTTCAAGGGTCGTAGCATATGGCGCTGGCCGGTTGAAAGCAGTCACATCACCTACGCACAAGAATTACACTGGAGGCTCGCCGCAAAATGGAACAACATATCTTTTGATGATTTTCTAGACCACGAGGGCGACGAACAATCGCGCATGGTCGCGGCCTACGAAACGGCCATGCAAATCGAGGCGGTCACCTCGGCAGACGCGAACCGGGAAGCCAGGCGCAAGAGCGCGCACAAGCGGAGATAGATAATGGCATTAGAGGACGTTGGGGCAAGGCTGATCACCGAAGGCGAGGCGCAGTTCCTATCTGCCATGATGAAGGCGCAAAACGCCGTGCATGGAGTAGGGGATGCCTCCACGAAGGCTCAAAGTCCCATGCAGGGATTGACTACCAAATCTCTGGCCCTGGCTACCGCCATCGGCCACGCGCTCTATGATGCTGCCCTGGCCGCCGGGCGCGCCATGATCAACTTTGCCACGGACTCGATCACTGCGGCCAGCGACCTGAATGAGACGGTCAGCAAGGTCGGCGTGGTCTTCGGGGATCAGGCGGATGAGATGATCAAGTTTGGTGAAGGCGCA
>JBAVVF010000468.1:0-5986 GCA_049697155.1 Anaerolineales bacterium | reverse complement strand
GGAAGGATGTTCCTCGTATTGCGATTTTCACAGAATTGGAGCCGGACGATAGCGCCGCGGGGTACATTCGAATAGGCAAAGCTGACTTCAAAAAAGAGAAACTGGTTTTCAGCAATGCAAAATTAAGAGTGGGTACAAAGCCCGGCAACCTTTCTTCCGGCGGGTATCATGACTTATATCCGCCACTCATGCGCTGGTCACCAAATGGGGATTATCTGGCCTATACCTGGTTTGAGGATGGCAAGGGGATCCTTTATGTTTACGATTATGTAACTCAAAAACCGATGTGGGAATTTGAATTAAGAAGCAACCGTCCCTCCACGCTCCATTTCACGATAAATTGGTCTGACGATTCGAATTGGGCATATATCGAGGTTGATACAAAATCCTACTATATTCTCGATGTGGCCAACGGCACAATTAGCAACCTTACTGACATTCCAATCCAAAGTGTTGAGTGGCACGCGAATCAGGCTATATTGTTTTTCGAGAGTTCTGGGCAAACAGCATTTTTTCAATATGACCCGGTGAGCAATCAAACCCTGCAAATCGAGCCCAGGAAATTCGACCCTGCTCAAGTCGAAAAAACCGGATATGGATCATGGAATACATACGGGCAATACAGCCGGGATAATGATGGCTATCTTTTTGAGACAGGAAACGAAGACAACGGCAGGTCATACTATTTGGTATCCTCGAACGATCCGATTTTCGAACTACTACGAATCGACGGCAATATAACGAGAGATGATTTAAGCAACGTATACAAAATAATCCCATCACCTGACAGGTCGTTTTATCTTATTGGCGGAGGAACTAATCTACCCTTTAACGATGAATACGACACATACTTCACAAGCATTGCAGTACGCGCGGATCACCCCAGCACGATCAAAAGTGTCGATCCTGTAAATGGGATCTATCCCTTTTCGTGGTCACCCGATGGGAAAAGTTATATCGGCTATCAATACGCAGTGAAAAAAGGCGAATATTATATTCCGTTTGTAAAGCTGGTCATTGTAGCTGGGGCAACCAACTCCATCATCAAAGAGTATGACATTGAATATGACAGCAGCAAGTCCGTTTACGGTTATTTTCTCCACACCATGCTTATGGATTCCACCGGGCCAATAGGGATCGATATCTACTGGCCAAGATAGATCAAAAGCTGTCAGTACAGTGTAACGCAGACCGAGGGATGGCTTCGCGACGCAAGCCAGCGGACGATTCCTTCGACAATCAGAATATAAAGGTATAAATGAAAAAAACAACGCTCTTCATCGTCGTAATTACTGCCACCGTATTGGCTGCCTGTGCACCAGGGAAAACAACTCCCCCTGCAGAAACGGCTGTCTTAGCATCAACTTTGACCTTCACCCCTGCTCCAATCGCCACCGAAACGATCGCACCGACCTCGGCCCCAAAGATCTCCCTGCCGGTGGACCGCTTCACTGCGCCTCCTGAGGTCCTGCCAATTACCTCAGAGAATATTTCCGATCTGGAGCCAGTCGCTTCATACGGTGAAGCGCAATTGATCCAGGTGAATATATCAGACGCACAAGATCGGGCGCTTGTTGTTTACACCACAGGTGTGCAGGTCTATGACTTGCCAAACCTGACTCCCAAACCATTCCTACATTTCGACCTAACATCGGATGGCAACACTACAAAATACAACTTCTCTGCCAGCGGAAAATTCCTGGCTATTATTCCCCGAGATCAGAAAGATCAGATACAGATATGGAATCTCGAAACGCAGGAAAAGGACTGCACTTTCGATCTTCCGGGTGATGTTGAAGATAGAGGCCGGACAATCACCTTGAATTTTTTGACAGGAACAAACTTGTTCCTGTTCGAAGGAGCATGGAAAGGTAAGGATGATAGCCAGACACAAGAAAATAAGATGTTCGATCTGGATACATGCCAGCAAGTATTTGCGATGCAACCAAACTACTGGTCGGTATTCCTTGCTTCTCCCGATGGCAATCGTGTTGCCTACATGGAAAATGAACAGATTGTCGTACAAAACATAAAAGACAATTCCAGATCCACGATCGGTGATAACGTCAATGTTCGCGGCGCGGGCTTCACAGCCGACAGCCATTCGATCATTATCAGCTATTCGAACAGCACAAAGATATATGATCTCGCCAGCGGTGAGATCATCAATGAGTTTCAAAGTAATCAGGGACGGGATCCCGTCTTCATCTATCCTCTGGGAAACGGGAAACGGATCCTGATCGCAGGGAATGAGAATAACCGGATCTGGGATACCGAGACGAACACAAATTTCGCCTTGGGACCGGAATTTATTACTTCCCATCGCTCTTTTTTTGACGACCGGAATGGTGCGCTTGTAACATGGCAATCGCTATGGAACCTGAACAAGAAGAATCGTGTGGACCTGACAAAGTATCCGTATGGCAGATCGCTCTCCGCGCTCTCGCAGGATGCGAGTTTTCTGGCCATTGATTCCGGCTACGTCCCCTATCAGACCGATCTGTTGGCTACTGCCACAGGCAGGATCATTCTATCGCTACCCAGAGAACGCACCCCGGTCGCCGTCGATGGGGAGACATTTATCACCAGTGGTGATGGTCAGATCTTCGTGCATGACTTTGCCAGCGGTGAGCTGCTTGCCACGCTTCAGGGCGAGTATATGAACGGCAAAACCCTGGCTGCACAGCAGGTATTGCTGTGGGATGCAAAAGGAAATATCTCGATCCTGGATGTTGGAGAAGGCAGTATCCTGCAACAAGCCGCCCTGCCAGTATTTCCAATGGACTACGGCAGAATGCCGGACCTTTATTACCAGAAGAACAACTTCCCGGCCTGGGAGGAAGGTCTTGGATACGACCCATCTTCATGGCTGGCATCCAGCGGACGAAATACATTGGTCGTCTCTCCGGACCACAAGACCGGCATACAGCAGTCTGGTGACGTCGTGTCTATCTTTTCCATCACCGGCGATACTTTCTTTCCCACCCAGGAAAACCTGGTGGCTTCCTATTCGTTCAAAGGTGTGTGGCTGCAATTCAAATTCAGCGTCGATGGGAAAATGGTCGTGGGGACCACCCATTCGCAGTTGATCGTCTGGGACAGCCAGACGGGCAAACAGATCAAGGGAATCTATGGGAAGAAGTATCTGCAAGGACGAACGACCGATTTCGGCTTTTCCCCGGACGGATCAAAGATATTCATCAGCAGTAATGTGGATGGAAGCAACACACTTTACATTCTGGATGTCAAAACCGGTGAGTTGTTGCAATCGCAGGGTGCGCCAAACTGCAATCTCAACCTCCCTTATGCTTTCACACCCGATGGCACTCAGATATTCACTATCACACCGGACTGCCGTATTGGGCTTTATAACCTTTCCGATTGGCAGGAGGTGAAATCGTTTGGTGGACCTTATTCTGGTGCAGAGCTTGCGCTCGCCCTATCACCCGATGGAAAGCTGCTGGCAACAGGACAGAAGCAATCCCTTGAAATATGGGATGTCCGCTCCGGTAAGCTTGTAAAGAGTTTCAATGATCTGGATACTCACATAGAAAATTTTCTGGGAGATTTCTCCCTGGCATTTTCACCCGATAGCAAGCTGCTGGCTGTCCGTTACGGCCGCTGGTTTAATATTGTGTCTACCGTCATGCTTTTTGGGGTTCCAACTGCACCTTAACGAACCGTGGAAAATATAATGCGAATCAAAACTCTATTCCTGTTGATTGTTCTGTTGTTAACCGCCTGCACACCTACGGCGACCTCTTCTATCTCTACAGCATCTCCTGTCCCAACTCAGACAGCGCTGCCTGCAACGGTTACACCTACCCTCGCGCCAACCTTAACTCCGACACCGACTCTGCCTCCCATGACAGATTTCATGAAAGGGCTGGTCTACTTCCCGGCTGGCAAGGGCGGCAATCAACGCCTGGAGACAGATTGGATCCTGGAGCATATTGCCCTGCCTACGGGTGCAAATTGGATCCGCCTGAACGTGCCTTTCTATCAAGACAATATCCACACTACGAATGTGTATCGCAGGCCGGAGGATACGATCTCTGATGCAGAATACTTTCACATTGTCGACACGGCACACCGCCTGGGTCTGCGCGTATTGGTCGAACACATGATCGACTCAAGTGGATGGTCAGAGTCCTGGGCCGGAGAAATTGGCAGTCAATATAACGAACAACAATGGGCGGAATGGTTCGATAGCTATGGAAAAATAGTCCTGCAATATGCACAATTGGCAGAGACTGCCGGAACAGATTATCTCGTCATTGTTTCCGAACTGGACAGCACCACACACCGCGAGAAGGAATGGCGCGAACTGATCGCCAGAGTCCGCCAGGTGTATCACGGAAAAATCAGCATGGCTTATAGCGAGGAGCGGCCTCTGCGGGAAGTTCAATTCTGGGATGCGCTGGACGCCATTAATGTCCATCCCTACTATTTGGATCTTCCCGGCGTCACGGATCCGACATCGGAACAATTGACACTGGAATTTGGTCCATATGCAGACCGGCTGGAAGCACTCTCCAAAAAATGGAACAAGCCCATATTGATTAGTGAGATTGGGTATTGGAGCGTCCATACCATGACCCAGAACTATAACAATCTCGATTCGTCAAACCAGATCGACCTGCAGGAACAGGCGGATTTGTTCCAGGCGGTTTTCAAGGCTTTTTATGGCAAGGAATGGCTGGCTGGAATTTTTTGGTATGCCTTCGAAGGCAGTTCGAATTATGCGGAGCCGTGGAATATTCATAATGATTTTATCGGCAAGCCGGCCGAGGATGTCATCCGTTCCTACTACGGCGCGCCTCCCATGCCAACACCCACCCCGGTCATTTTCCCTGACGCGAACCTTGCCTTAACCGAGATCATCTACGATGACCAGCTTTACCCATTCTGGGACAACTACCCACCCGAAGGTGATCCTGCCAATATCCAGTTTGACCAGTCGGATATTGCGGTACGTGGCAATGCGATCAAAGTAAAGCTCCTGAATTTCTGGTCTCTTGATTTTCGAAATGATGATGTGGATTGGAATAAATATCAGTGGCTTGATTTCGACCTGTATGTTGAGCCCCAAAACCTGCCCAAGGTGTACACCATTGGCGTGACATTGCGCGATGAATATTACTACCCATCCATCTTCAAGATTGAGCTGTTACAGAGCCAGTTCATCGAAGGGGGGACGATCCAGCCGGGTTCCTGGCAGCATGTGCAAATTCCCCTGGATGTATTTGGACCGATGCTCAGTCATTATGGCACCATCAGCATTGACCGCCCGGGTCATGGCTCAAACACTCCACTGACGATCTATGTTGATAATGTAAGCCTGAGCGGCACACCGGCTCAAGCATCATCCAGCGAACAGAACCCGGCTGAAGCAACACAGGTATCAACCGAAAGCGCTGATACAGCAGGCAGTATGTATGATGACTTTAATGACCCGAAATACGATGGCGGCTTCAACGAACTACTCTGGTCAGTTGACATTCCGTCAAACTCGGCTCAGGCAATTCAAAGGGATGGTGTTCTTGAACTTTCAGATAAAAGCAATTCCATCGGACAGGGGATCATATTAAGCATGCGCGACTGGCGGAAAGCCACGTTTGGATTCCTGGAAGCAAGGGTCATGGCGCACTACGAAACTGGTTCAAATGGGAATTTGACTCTTAGTGTCGTTTCGGCAGCATTGCCAAGAGGCTGGACAGAAATGGGACTGACACCTCGTCCCAGCAGCGCAAAACTTCATGTCATCGACCTGGTGGAAACCAGGCTTCTAAATGATACCTGGTATGTATTGCGAATTGAGTTTGACGATGAGCGGAACACCTTAAGTTATTTCCTCGATGGGGAACAAATAGCAACAGACGTGATTCCAGATAAAGTCTTAAGATTGGACCCCAGCATTCAATTATGGCATCCTGATGGAGGTTCTGTGACAGGTTACTTTGATTATGTTGCCATAGGTGACTGA
>JBAVVF010000467.1:0-9286 GCA_049697155.1 Anaerolineales bacterium | reverse complement strand
GATCCATGCGGACGGTATGATTGTCTTCGGGCTCGCAGACAAAGTTCGCGGCGCGTTCGAGCGTGGCATAGCCCACGTCAAATTCGCCGGGGTGGAGGTGTTCGCTGGCGCGCCGGATCAGATTCCGCTGGAGTCCGACTGGCTGGTTCATCAACGCGGCCGAGTCGAAGGTCACGAAGTCCCGGTTCTCCTGCAGCACACAGGCCTGCCAGGCCTCATCCAGGACATTCGAAAGGATCTCGTAATCATCGGTCAGCGAGTGCGAGGTGCGCCAGATCGCTTCGCGCACGCGCGGGTTGTAGGATTCCAGCGTAGGGATCAACAGGTGGCGCAGGCGATTGCGGAAATAATCCAGGGAGGCATTGCTTGGGTCGTAGCGCGGCCGAAATCCGTTCGCGGCGCAATAGACGGTCGTCTCCTCCCGCCACATGTCCAGCAGCGGGCGGACGACGGGGATCTCCGGATCGAAGGACTGGAGGGTCGTGCGATAGTTCATGCCCTTCAAGCCAGCCAGACCCGCGCCGCGAATGAAGTGCATCAGGACCGTTTCCACCTGATCGTCGGCTGTATGGCCGACGGCCACCGCCTGCGCGTTGAAACGGTGGGCCTGTTCCATGAGGAAGCGATAGCGCATGGTCCGGGCAGCCTCCTCGATGGAAAGCTTGCCCTGATCGGCAAAGACCCGCACGTCGCCGCTCTCGATGACCGAAATCAGGTTGAGGCGCGCGGCGGTCTGTTCGACGACATTGGCATCCGCGTCCGCGTCGGGACGCAGCTTGTGGTTGAAGTGCGCCACGATGACGCGATAGCCCGTCTTCCGCAGAACGCTCATCAGGCACAGACTGTCCGGCCCGCCGGAGACCCCCACAATCACCGGGCGTTCGCGGGTCAGGCCGCATCGATCCTGAAGAATGGATTGGATGTTTTCGAGCATTCGATTACATCTATAAGACCTCACAGGTCTTTAAGACCTGTGAGGTTTAGAGGTCAAATCTGATACAGCTCCACCAGCACGCCCGACGTGCTCCCGGGGTGAATAAAGGCGTATTTCTTTCCATCGGCGGCGGTCCGGGGTTCCTCGTTGATGAGGCGGATTCCCTTCGATTTCAGCTGGGCCAGCATTCCCTGGATATCGTCCACTTCGAGACAGATGTGATGCATACCCGGGCCGCGCTTGGCCAGATACTTCGCAATTCCCGAGTCGTCCGTAGTTGGCCGGACAAGCTCCACTTCCGAGCCGGGCAGCGGCAGGAAAGCCACCTGGGATTTTTCGGCCGGCACATCGCGCAGCTCATGCACTTCGATCCCGAGGGCATCGCGCCAAAAAGAGAGGGCTGCCTGCATGTCATCCACAACGACGGCGACGTGATTGATCTGTTTCACTTTTGGCATAATTTCTCCGGTAAGGTGATGGGTACGCCCCCGTGGGAGGTGTTCACCTGATAGTTTTGTATGGTTGATTATAGCCGCTTGTCAGAGAATTCGATAACGATTAAGATAGGTGCATGATCAATATCCCAATGAGCGTGCGCCGCGTGATGGTGATGATCGGCATCCTGACCCTGGTATTTATCGTGCTCGAGTTCAATCGCCGGCTCGAAGAGCTGAACACATTGAACAGGCAGCACCAGGTGATCCAAACCCAGGCGACCCAGGCCGTACAAACCCAGCTCGCACTGCAGACCCAGGCCGCGTACGCCGGTTCGGATGCTGCCGTGGAGGAATGGGCACGCATAGATGGTCATTACATTCAGGATGGCGATCTGCCGGTTGTCCCCCTGGGACAGCCCGGAGCCGGGCCCATCGAGTCCAGTCCACCAGCTGCCATGCCCACCCCGCTGGCAAACTGGCAGGTCTGGTGGAATTTGTTTTTTGGAGAATAGAACTTCATTCATCCCTACATCGAGCGTAGATGGCGTCGCAGCGATCAATGAAATTACTCGATAACAGCCACACTTTGATCGCCTGGGTCAAAAAAATCCGGGAGGGGCTGATTGAACCTGCGCCGGCGGGCGATGCAAGGGAACGTTATCTGTCACGCACACTCAGCATTATTTTGCTGTTCCTTCTGGCATGGGGCACCATATTCGAGATCCAGTCCGGATTGCTCAACAGGCCCTTTAATCGCACGGATGCTGTTGTGACCGGCATGCTGTGTATTCTGGGGCTGGCCTATATCCTGAACCGCAGCGGAATGTTTATTGCTGCGAGCACATTGACCGTCGGCATGTTCAGCACAGCCACACTTGTTTCAGCCTTCGTCCAGCATTTGCGCGGATCGAAAGATCTGTCCATTTTGTATTACCTGATCATTCCGATCCTGATCAGTGAACTGTTCTTTTCGACACGGGCTTATCTTTGGACAGCGGCCATCCTCCTTGCCGGAGTCCTCGGACTCTCACTGCTTGACCCGGATGCAATAAACACTTTCGTTTTTCTGCTGGTCTTTTCTGCTCTGACCGGCTTCTTCAGCTACAGCCGGCGCGCTTCCGAAAGACAGCCGGGCGCGGTGATGGACAGTCTCACGTGTGAACGCTGCGCGCGCGGCCTGGACCGGCGCAGGTCCGTGCAGTTGGGCCTGCTCGAAGAGGTGGGCCGCCAGGTCGCGGACAGCCTCGACGAGAAGGAAATCCTCGATAACACGCTGGAAGCCCTCGTAAACAAGTTCGGTTATGCCGAGGCCGTCATATCCCTGCTGGTAGACGAGGATACGCTGGAGATTGTCGCCATTACCGGCACGCAGGATTTTGGCTACCGGCCCGGGTACCGGCAAAAGACCAGCCGGGGGATTATCGGTCATGTTGCCAAGACCCGCACCGCCCATATCGCAGAGGATGTTTCAAGGGATCCATATTATTTTTCCTCTGCCCCACGCTATGGTTCGGCGCTCGGTGTTCCCATCCTGGATAAGGAACACCTGCTGGGTATCATTTATGTGGAAAGCAACGCAAAACACGACTTCGACGGCGATGACCAGCAGACTCTTCAAACGCTGGGCAATCAGGTAGCCACATCGCTGCAGAAGGCACGTCTGTATGCCCGAACGCAGGATCATTTACAGGTCATGACCGTCCTACAGTCGATCTCACGTGCGGTGACTTCATCCCTGGAGTTGGAGGAGATCTTCAACAACGTGATCCGGCTGCTGAAAGATTCCCTTGGATATAGCTACATCAGTATTTTTCTGCTTGAGAACGATGTCTTACACTTGGGGACACAGATTGGTTACCCGGAAGACAAGGTTGTCTCGGAAATGCCCATCACGATGGGCGTGATCGGCAGAGCCGCGCGCAGCAGGGAAACGCAGTTTATCCGCGACGTCAGCACCGACCCGGATTACCTGCGGGCCTCCTATGAAGTGCGGAGCGAAATTTGTGTCCCGTTGTTAAAGGAGCAAAACGTACTCGGCATTCTAGACGTTGAATGCGATAACACCGGAACCCTGAACGAGAATGATGTGAGCTTTTTGAATGCGCTGGCAGGTTCCATCGCAGTCGCCATCGACAATGCCCGCCTGCATGCAGAAGTCAAGCAGATGGCCATGACGGATGCGGTCTGCGGTCTCGCCAACCGGCGCTATTTCAACGAAATCCTCAATGCGGAAATGGCCCGCGCGATCCGCTACAGCAATCCGCTCTCGTTGATTATTATCGATCTGGATTCCTTCAAGGAATACAATGACAGGTGGGGGCATCCGGCCGGCGATGTTCGACTGAAGGAGATCGCCGACATGCTGCGCAGAAATGTCCGCGAACCGGATATTGCGGCCCGGCATGGCGGGGAGGAGTTCGCGATTATCCTGCCCCACACCTCCAAAATGGGTGCGATCCGCCTGGCGGAACGGCTGCGCCGGGCCGCGGCGGACAGCACACCGGACAGCAAGGAAATCAGCGGGCCTGTCCCGGGTTATACGATCAGCCTGGGTGTGGCAACCTTCCCGGACGATGCAGCCACAATGGAAGACTTGATTCTCATGGCAGATAACGCAGAACTCCTGGCAAAGAAACTGGGCAAGAACCAGGTCTGTGCTGCAAACACATCCGAAACACTTGTAATCTAAAGAAACTATTTCCCATGATGCATAAAAATTCCTCCCCCTCCGTACGAACTACGGGTCGCATCGCTCTGTTCCCCGATTCGACTCACATCCGGAACGATTCGCTTTCCATTGCGGGACACGATCTCGCCGCGCTGGCCGACCAGTATGGCACGCCGCTTTACGTCTACGACCGCGCCACGCTGGAGGCTTCGGTCAAGGCCTACACCGACGCGCTAGCGGCCTTCTATCCGTCTGCCAGCCGGGTCACCTATGCCGGCAAGGCCATTCTCTGCAAAGCCATTGCCGGCTGGACGCAGACCCATGACCTGTTTGTGGATTGCACCGGAGAAGGTGAGATTGCCATTGCCCGGGCCGGCGGAGTGCCGCCTGAAAATATCCTTGTGCACGGCGTAAACAAATCAGCTTCCGATCTACAGGCTGCACTGGAAGAGGCTGGAACGATCGTGGTCGATAACTTGACCGAAATCAAACGCATCCAGGATCGCGCCCCGCTTCCCGATTCCCAACTCCCGGACTTGTGGCTGCGTCTCCTGCCCGGAGTGGCGGTGGCAACCCACCATTCACACACACAGACCGGCCAGCATGACAGTAAATTTGGGATGACACGCGAAGAGATATTGCAAGCGGTGCAAGTCAGCAAGTCAGCAAATATGCAGATCAACGGAATTCACTTCCACCAGGGCTCGAACTTCCGCGACCCCGAGCCGCTGATCCCTGCAATCGACATGGCGCTGGACCTGGCCAAGGAAATCGGCTTCGAGGGCGAGTGGCATTTCTGTCCCGGCGGCGGATGGGGAGTGGCCTATCACGAGGACGAGTTGCCGGACCCGTCCATCGAAAGTTACGTGCGCGGGATTGCAGAATCGGTGGTCGAGGGCTGCCGTCAGCGCGGACTCGAGCTGCCGCACCTGCACCTCGAACCGGGCCGCAGCCTGATCGCCCGGGCGGGCGTGGTCATCTATCGCGTCGGCGCGGTGAAGCGGCGCGGCGACCGGACCTGGCTCCTGATCGACGGCGGCATGGCCGACAACCCGCGTCACGCGCTGTACGGGGCGCGCTATTCCTGTCTGCCGGTGAGCGGACTCGGCCGCGAACGAACCGAAAAGGTCTCCATCGGCGGCCCGTACTGCGAATCGGGGGATGTCGTCATCGAAGACCTTGCGATGCCGAAGATCGAGGAAGGCGAATTGATCGCCATTCCCGTGGCTGGCGCGTATCACATCAGCATGTCCAGCAACTACAACGGCGCGCGCAAACCGGCCGTGCTCTGGCTGGAGGACGGACAGGTCAAATTGATTCAAAAGCGGGAGACGATCGCGGACTTAATGCGGCGCGATGCAGATTTGATCAGCCTTTGAAATGGCCTACCAGGTCTTTCAACCCCTTTTGGTCGGTGACGGAAAATTCCGTGCGGGTGATCTCGATCAATCCCTGATCTGAAAAGCGGTGCAGGAAACGGCAGACCACTTCACGGGTCGTGCCGATCCGCGCGGCCATCTCATCCAGGGTCAGACTGCGGGGGATGGGTTTTTGGGGGTCTTCGCCAATGGATTCGATCAACAGACGTGCCAGCCGCCCGGCAATCGGGTGAAAAGCAAGCTGGTCAACAATGTCACTGGCAAGCTGCACGCGCCGGATCATCAGGCGGGATAACTCCCACGACAGGCTGCCATTCCTCAGGAGCAGCGGCAGCAACTCCTCCCGCTTCCAGATCAGGATTTCGCTGTCCTGAGAGGCCTGCAGCGAGGCCGGCATGGGATTATCTTCCAGAAAGAAAGCCAATCCCCAGAAAATATCGCCAGCCCTGAAATCTGCCAGGATCAGACTGCGCCCTTCAAAGGATTCCTTGACGGCGATCACTTCCCCGGATTTGATCAGAAAAAGGTGGGACCACACGTCACCCTGCTGAACGAGCCATTCGCCTTCGGCGTAGCGGCGGGACTGCATATTGGCAATCAGCGAGTCGAGATCAGAGTCATTTAAGGCGGAGAAAATGCTGTTTTGGAGAAGTGCCTTGATGTTATCCACAATGTCAACGCTTTCTGGCTAATTTTGGGGAAATTTGATGGTCCGGACAGACTTCCGGACTGACCTGATGGAATTCTACAATGGATTTGCTTTAAGTCAAAGACGGGGGGAGTGCGTTGTGCTAAATTTCACACACAAAACCACAGAAGGAAGTTCTTATGCCACAAAACAGGCACTTCTATTTCATCCTGATCATCCTGTTTGCATTGTTCCTTTGCGGATGTGCAAGGAAACAGACGGTTTGCCCCTCCGACGAAGGAACGCCTCAGTCTGCTCTTTCGCTTGCCGAATTGATCAAGCAGCCGCCTCCCACCTCGGAGGCTTCAGAACTGATCGAGGTCATCATTCAGGGCAGGAAAATGAAAGTGGACAAGCTGGTGGACTATCCACTCTGCAATGACAACTGGAGCGGGGCGGTTTATGTCGGCTGCAGCGTCCAGGTGGCGGAAGCGGAATTGGACGCGCAGTCAAATCCTCTTTTCCTGAAGGGCTGCGATCTGAACATTGCCCCGAATACAGTTGTGTATGTTGCGGCGCACAACGATGCACCGTATTACAAAGGCTGTTCCTGTCATACGGGAACGGCGTCTCAGCCTTGAAGATTGCCAGGCTGTACTACTAACAAAGGAGAATGCAACCATGCAAAGAAATGAGAAACTCGGCGGAATCGTCGCGCTGGGCGCGGGACTGATGGGGATCATCGGGCATTTTGTTCTGTTCCTCAACTGGTATTTCAAAGGCATGTCTGCCGAAGCCGCGGAACCCGGCTGTGAGATCCTCCTGAAGTGGGTCAATCCTGCCATGGCGGACCTCGGCATCCTCGGCGGTGTGATCTTCCTGGTCAGCGCCTACGGGTTCTTCAATGGCAAGAACTGGGCGTTTCTGCTGTCAGTGATTGCTATTGTACTTTCGCTGCAAGGGGCCTGGTTCATCAATGTACCTTTCATGGCCGCCGGCCTGCCTCCGGTCTATTTCATCCTCTTTTGGCCTTTCCTGATCGTCTATTTCCTGATCGCAAGACCGATCGGCAAATTGACCTGGAGCCGCACATTGCTGGGACTGCTGGCCGGGATGGCCTGGGTCTTCTGCCTGATGAACGGCATCGCCAGCCTGAGCCGTATCATCACGATTGGCGCTCCGTTCTTCAGCCTGGTCCAGCGGATGCACTGGGTCGCCATGCTCGGCTGGGGTGTAACAACGGTGTCGCTCCTGATGGGGCCAAAGGAATGGACCTGGGTGGTTGGTTTTGCCGCAGGAATGCTCGAGATCGTGGTCGGGGTTCCACTTGCCATCGTCACCGCACAGGAACTGGGGCGCTTCTCGCTCTTCTCCCTGGCGCCGATTAGCTGCCTGATCCTCGTCGTGATCATGGTCTGGCCCGGCCTGTGGGAGCGCTGGACGGGATCGGCACAGGCATCGGCCCCGTCCGCCCCGGCAGTCGCCTTATCCTATAAATAGGAGACGCTTTGTCATCCATAGTTATGATTTTAGTCACAGGAACAGGTGGAGGGATTGTGCAATAATCTATGGTGATTACAAAGGATTAGAATAACCACGAACCATCGACGATGGACGATAGACCACACCTGCACTGCGCGCAGGCGCAAGTGTGGTCTATGGTCTGTGGTCCATGATCCTTACTGGAGGCACATCGAATGCAATTCATCAAAGACCGCTTCAACTACCTCTTCGGTTCCACCAAAGGACTCATCCTGGTGGCGATTGCGATGGTGGCCATGGTTACAGCGGTGTGGGGCATGCTCTCGGGGCCCATGGCTGAGCTTGGCGTACGTGAGGTGGTGATCAAAGCCCTCGGCATGGACATCGTCCAATCCGAGCGCGAGGGGCGGATCATCATTTTATATCACTCGATTGCCATGGCAATCGTTGCCATCGAAACCTATATGATCACGGGCCTGCTGAAGATGAAGTCGTTCTTCCGGACTGCCATCAATGCCATCATCACGGTCGGCTACCTGGTCACCATGATCTTCGGCATGGGCTTCGCCTACTTCGGTCATAATTGGGCGTTCCATGGACTCTATATTGCCGGCCTGTCGCTGATGTTCTTTGCGGGTGTGCTGTTGTGCATCGCGCTCAACCCCTGGGACCCCGAGTATTCCGTCACTGATAAAGATTACGCTCACACCAGGAAAGGCATAGATCTGGAACGCGTAGCATTCTTTGCCACGGCAGTCACAACCGTCGTGTCAGCCCTGTTCGGGGCCGTCCCAGGCTCATTCTTCGGCAATGGATTCGAGGTATTCCTGGCGGAGAATATCATCCGCTACCCCGAAAAGACGACGATGGAATATTCGGTCATCGGTCACCTGCATATCATGCTGGCATTGATCTGCATCATGATCACGCTCATCATTGGGCGCTGGCTGAACTTCAAAGGACTCTGGCACAAGATGGCCATGCCGCTGATGATCCTGGGCACCATCGTGCTCAACCTGGGCGTGTGGGGCGTGGTGACGCCGCTCGAGCCGGTCGCGCACATGGTCATCTACGTCGGCGCGACCCCCTCGATGCTGGCGGCCCTCTTTTTGCTGATCTGGAGCTGGGGCGAGCTGATTCGGGACGGCACGGCTCAGATCGCGAAGCCGACCTTCGGTCAGAAGCTCCGCGCGCTGCTGCGCGATCCGCTCCGGTTCGGGCCGACCTGGCAGATGCTCTTTATGAACTTCACCACGAGCGGCATCGGCATCTTCATGGCTATCAGACTGGACGAGATCTTCCGCGTCTGGCCGGCCCGCGAGGAACGCATCGAACTGACCGGGCACTGGCACGTGCTCTCCGCCATCGTCGCGACCATCATTCTCTTTTACTACGGAGACATGATCGGGCTGAAAGGCAGGCTGCGCCAATGGTATGGCTGGAGCATCATCGTGCTTTCGGACATCGCCTTCGCGGCGGTCACAATCTTCGAGATGAAGCGGCTGTTCATCAGCGAAGTGGAACAGCAGCCGCTGGTCAACCTGCTGATGTATGCCATCGACCTGGGGCTCGGCCTGCTGCTGGTGCTTCTGGCGGCCGTGATGGTCTGGCGGCTGATAGACCTGTTCAAGGCAAAGGGACGCTGGACGGAGGAACAGTCTCACGACCTGGCCCAGGAGGTGACGAAATGAAAAGGATCACAACCATGTCGTTGCGAGCCCGATGGTCGAGTAGTGGCGCTCCTGGCGCCACGTATCG
>JBAVVF010000466.1:0-4621 GCA_049697155.1 Anaerolineales bacterium | reverse complement strand
TGAAAAGGCAGGCCGAGACGGAAGGTCTGGATAAAGTCTTCAGAGAAGCGGGCGCGGAATGGCGCGAAGCAGGCTGCTCGTTATGTATTTCCATGAATGGAGATACTTTACTGCCCGGCCAATATGCAGTGTCCACAAGCAACCGTAACTTTGAAGGTCGTCAAGGAAAAGGCGGTCGCACGTTTTTAGTGAGTCCCATCACCGCTGCAGCTTCTGCAATTGCCGGAGCTGTCACCGACCCGCGGACCTTACTGGCATGATTGCGGCGGTCCCTCCGCCTGATGCCTGACCAAATCGTAAATCTAAAATCGGAAATCATCTTATGGCTCAATTCACAACCCTTACCTCGCGTGTCGTTCCACTGCCTGCGAATGATGTGGATACGGATCAGATCATTCCGGCCAGATTCCTGAAAGTCACGGACAAGAACGGACTGGCCGAGGCATTGTTCTTCAACTGGCGTTACAACGATGACGGCTCCTCCAAAGCCGACTTTATCCTCAATCGGCCCGGGTCGCAGGGCGCGCAGATTCTTTTGGCGGGTGACAACTTCGGCTGCGGGTCGAGCCGTGAGCATGCCCCCTGGGCACTCACCTCGTACGGATTCCGTGCAGTCATCAGCACATCTTTTGCGGATATTTTCCGCAACAATTCATTGAAGAATGGACTTGTCCCAATTGTTGTCGATGAGGCGGCTCACAGGACGCTGGTCGACTTCCTCGAGGAAGTGCCGGATGCCGAATTCACCGTTGACCTGGCGGCCCAGACACTTTCCTTCCCCAACGGCTCGATCACTTTTCCGATCGATCCCTTCAATAAAGCCTGTCTGTTGAACGGCGTGGATGAGCTTGGTTACATCCTGAGCTTCGAGAAAGAGATCGCTGCATTTGAACAACGACCATAGACCATGGACGATGGACAATGGCGCATGGTCCATGGTCTATCGTCCGCCGTCAAATGAGAATAATTATGCAATCAATTCAAATTTATGACACTACCTTACGCGACGGAACCCAGTCTGAGGGCTTCACGCTTTCGGGCAATGACAAAGTCCGGATAGCACAGCGCCTGGATGACCTGGGGGTGGCCTTCGTCGAAGGCGGCTGGCCCGGCTCGAACCCAAAGGATGTCTAATTCTTCGAGCGTGCCCGCGACACGCAGTGGAAGAACGCGCTGATCGCGGCGTTCGGCTCCACCTGCCGCGTCAAAGGCGGCCCCGAAGATGACGCCAATATCAAGGCCCTGATCGATTCGCATACACCGGTCTGTACCATTTTTGGCAAGACATGGACGCTGCATGTCAGGGAGGTTTTGCAGACCACGCTCGAAGATAATCTCCGGATCATCGAGCAGTCCGTGACGTATCTCAAGGCAAACGGCAAACGGGTCATCTATGATGCCGAGCATTTCTTTGACGGCTACAAAGCCGATCCGGCGTATGCGCTGGAAACGCTGCAGGCGGCCATCCGGGGCGGCGCGGAGACGGTTGTTTTGTGCGACACCAACGGCGGGACCCTGCCATGGGATCTGCAGCGCATCCTCCACGGGCTCAAGCCTGCTCTCGCGCACCCGTTCGGAATCCACACCCACAACGACTCCGAGTGCGCGGTCGTCAACTCGCTGACGGCCGTTCGGGAGGGCGCGATCCAGGTCCAGGGAACCATTAATGGAGTTGGCGAGCGCTGTGGCAATGCCAACCTGGTCTCCATCATGGCCAATCTCGAACTCAAAATGGGCTGCCAGTGTTTGCCGGACGGGAAACTGGATTGCCTTTACGACCTCTCCCATTTTGTTGCCGAAGTTGCCAATATCACACCCGATGAACATTTGCCGTTCGTGGGGAAATCTGCGTTTGCGCACAAGGGTGGGGTTCACGTGGCGGCCATGCGGCGGAGTGCAAAATCATACCAGCATGTGGAGCCGGAACTGGTTGGCAATCAAATGCGGGTCGTTGTTTCCGACCTGTCCGGGCGCGGGAATCTGTTGAGCAAAGCCGAAGAACATGGTGTGGAAGTGGATGGTCAGGAGGTTTTGCCTGTGCTCAATGACATCAAGGAACTGGAAGCCCGCGGCTTTTCCTTCGAAGCCGCGGAGGCTTCCGTAGCGATGATGCTGAAGCGGCAGGAATACGGCTACAAAGCTCCCTTCGAGCTGGTCGACTTTTTGGTCAATGTCGAGCACCGCCAGGGACGCGGCATCTTTGCCGAAGCGATGGTCAAGGTGCGCGTGCAGGGCGAAGTGCTCCACACGGCCGCCGAAGGAAATGGTCCTGTCAACGCTCTGGACAATGCCCTGCGGAAAGCACTGCTTGGATATTATCCCCAACTTGGTCATTTCCATCTATCTGATTACAAGGTTCGCATTTTGGATTCAGATCACGGCACCGAAGCCATCACCCGCGTCCTGATCGACACCCGCAACGCGACCAGCCGCTGGAGCACTGTCGGAGCAAGCACCAATATCATCGAAGCAAGCTGGCGTGCGCTGGCCGACTCAGTGGAATACGGTCTGATGGTGGCACATTGAGGAAGGTATCAAGTACGCAGGTAAACATGTTTACATGATACGTGTTTACCTGTGTACTTAAACAGGAACAACATGGATTTCAAAATAACCCTTTTACCTGGGGACGGCATCGGCCCTGAAGTGGTTTCCGAAGCCGTGCGTGTGCTGGATATGATCGCTCATAAGTACGGTCATACGTTCCAGTACAAGGAACGCTTGATGGGCGGCTGCTCGATCGATACATACGGTTCGTCGCTCACCGATGAAACGCTGGCCGACTGCCAGGCTGCGGATGCGATCCTCTTCGGCGCCGTTGGCGGCCCAAAGTGGGATGACCCCTCTGCAAAAGACCGTCCCGAACGCGGACTGCTGGCATTACGCAAAGGACTGGGTGTCTTCGCCAATTTGCGCCCCGTCAAAGTGCATCCTGCTCTGGTGGATGCCTCGCCGCTCAAGCCTGAAAGGCTCAAAGGTGTGGATATCCTGGTCCTGCGTGAGTTGACCGGCGGCTTGTATTTTGGCCAGCCAAAAATGCGCGAGACGAAGGATGGCTGTGAACGGGCAGTCGATACGCTTGAATACTATGACTTTGAGATCAGGCGGATCGTGGAACTGGCCTTCCAGCTGGCAAAGGGCCGAAAAAAGAAAGTTACCTCTGTCGACAAGGCGAATGTCCTGGAATCATCGCGCTTATGGAGACATGTTGCGACTCAAGTTGGCAGCGAAAACCCTGATGTGCAGCTTGAACATGCATTGGTGGACAGTACTGCCATGAAACTGATCACCGCTCCCGCTGCGCTGGATGTGGTGGTCACCGAAAACATGTTTGGCGACATCCTGACCGACGAGGCGTCTGTGCTGGCGGGCTCGATGGGGATGCTGCCCTCGGCCAGTCTATCGGAGTCCGGCGTCGGGTTGTACGAGCCGATCCACGGGTCCGCACCCGATATCGCCGGAAAAGGCATTGCCAATCCGGTCGGGACCATCCTGTCCGTGGCACTGATGCTGCGCTATTCGTTAAAGCTGGAAGAGGAGGCTGTCGGCATTGAAGGCGCTGTGGACGCGGCCATCACCAGCGGCGCGCGGACTGCAGATCTTGGTGGCAGGCTAACAACCCGTCAGATGACGGATGAAATTATCAAAAATATGTAGTAACGGCTTTAGCCGTTTTATTTGCGACTAAAGTCGCCACTACGAAATCGAAAGGAGTGAAGCTATGGGCATGGAATCGAAATATATCTGGATGGACGGTGATCTGGTGGAGTTTGAAAAGGCGACGGTTCACATCCTCAACCCCGCCATGCATTACGGTGCGGCCGTTTTCGAGGGGATCCGCTGCTACAACACAGACAAGGGACCGGCCGTCTTCCGCCTGCGCGAACATGCAGAGCGCCTGCTCGACTCGGCGCGTGTGTTCGGCATACGCGAGCTGGCTTTCACAACTGAGGATATTGTGAAGGCAGTCAAGGAGACTGTGTATGCCAATGGCTTCACGGATTGTTATGTCCGGCCGCTCCTGTACCTGAAGGGCGGCGCGTGGAACCTAAACGTCGACGCTGGCCAGCCCGCGCTCGCAATTGCGGTCTGGGAATGGAGCAACTATCTTGGCGAAGAAGCGCTTGCCAAAGGGATTCGGGCGAACATTTCCTCGTACACGCGTCACCACCCGAATGTAAACATGACGAAAGCCAAGATTGCAGGAAACTATGCCAACAGCTTCCTGGCCAAGACCGAATCGGCCCGGCTCGGTTTTCAGGAAGCCATCATGCTGGATCCTCAGGGCTACGTCGCGGAATGCACAGGCGAGAATCTTTTTGTGGTACGGCGCGGCAAGATCATCACGCCATCCACGGCCCCGGTGCTGGAAGGTATCACCCGCCATACAATTTTCACAATTGCCAGAAACCTGGGCTATGAGGTGTTGGAGCAGCCTGTCTCGCGCGACCAGCTGTATATCGCCGACGAAGTCTTTGTCTGCGGCACGGCCGCGGAATGCATCGGCTTGAGTGAAATCGACTTCCGGACGATCGGTGAGGGGAAAACCGGACCCATCACGCAGGAAATTCAGAAGGTGTATCATGATTTGATCCGCGGTCGCGTGGCGAAGTATGAAGGG
>JBAVVF010000465.1:0-2322 GCA_049697155.1 Anaerolineales bacterium | reverse complement strand
GGTCAAATCCAGGATGCGGCCGGATCAGTGATGCATAACATTGCGGAAGGCTTCGATGCAGGGACGAACCCGGAATTCATCCGCTTCCTCAAGATGTCGCGGCGGTCTGCGAGCGAAGTACAATCAGAGCTGTATCTTGCCCTCGATCGTCATTACGTCAGCCCGGATGAACTGACTTTCGCTTATAATCTTGCGACCGAAACAAAACGTCTTATCAATGGCATGATCAGATACCTGCGAAAATCCTAACTACTGAACTACTAAACTATGAAACTCCTCCACTTTGCTGACGCCCACATAGACATGGCCAACTACGGCAGGCATGATCCCGAAACGGGACTGCCTCTGCGCGTGCTCGACTTTCTCAGGGCCCTGGATACCATCATCGACGCGGCCATCTCGGAAAAGGTGGACATGGTCATCTTCGCGGGAGACGCCTACAAGGATCGCTCGCCCGCCCCGACCTTCCAGCGTGAGTGGGGCAAAAGGATCATTCGTCTGTCCCAGGCAAAAATCCCGACCCTGCTTCTGGTTGGCAACCACGATTTGTCTCCGGCGGCCGGGCGGGCCCACGCCATTCAGGAGTTCGACACATTACAGGTACCTTATGTGCGCGTTCTCCAAAAGCCTCAATTCTATCGTCCCGCCGATCTATGGGATCTGCCGGTTCAGATCATTGCGATGCCCTGGGTCTCGCGCTCGGGCCTGATGGCCTCCATCGAGGCCAGCGGCAGCGATCCGCAGGAGCTGTTCTCGAGGATCGAAACACGCATCTCCGAGCTTGTCGAGGCGTGGGTGGACGAGGCGGACCGAAGCCTTCCCCTCATCCTGACCGCGCATGCCTCCGTGGAGGGGGCGCTGTTCGGCGCGGAACGCATGGTGATGCTGGGCTCCGACCTGGTGCTGCCCACCTCGCTTGTCAAAGACAGGCGCCTGGATTATGTGGCGCTCGGTCACATTCACAAGCCGCAGAATTTGAACGAAGGTTATCATCCGCCCGTCATCTATCCGGGCTCCATCGAGCGGATCGACTTCGGCGAAGCCATGGATGACAAGTTCTACGTCATCGCCGAGGTGGCCTGCGGGGAAACAAAAGTGCAGTGGAGAAAGATCGAGGGGACGCGACCCTTCATCGAACGGCGGTGCATCCTCCAGTCGAGTGAGAACGTGACGGAATTCCTGACTTTCAATATGCCCAAGCCTGCGGAGATGGATGGCGCGATCGTCAAGCTGCTGGTGGAATATCCGCGGGAGCTGGATGTGCTGATCGACGAAAGCGCCCTGCGGCATTACGCCGAGCATGCCTTCGAGTTCCATCTCGTCAAGAAACCCAAAGTGGAAGCGCGTGTCCGCATCCCCCAGGGGCAGGCAATCAGCAGTTTGAGTCCGCTGGACCTGCTGACCCAGTATTTCGAGTCGGCCAAAGTCAATGAAGCGGAAGACCTGCGGGCGCTCGCCAAAGGAATCATTTACGAAGACGAGCCCGGCATCTAGCACCTGAACACCTGAAACCATAACAGAGGCCTCCATGTCACCACAAAGTTCCCGTTACCGCTGGTTCGTTGTGGGGGTGTTTTTCTTCTTCATGCTGCTTCATCAAACGGACAAGTTGATGATCGGCTCCCTGCAGGTTCCCATCAGCGAGACATTTGCGCTGGACGATTTTAGATGGGGACTTGTCAATTCGGGGGCATTGATTGTTGCCACCGTGCTCTATCCGCTCTGGGGATATTTATATGACCATTACGCGCGCGCTAAGCTGCTTGCTCTGGCTTCATTAATTTGGGGAGCAACAACCTGGTTGAATGCGGTTGTCCGTACCTATCCTGGCTTTTTGGCCACACGCGCCTCCACAGGCATCGACGATTCGTCATATCCGGGCATTTTCACATTGGTTGCTGATTACTTCGGTCCCAATCTTCGCGGACAAGTCTATGGCATTTTGCAGCTCGCCCAGCCGCTTGGATTCATGGTTGGCTTAGTATTGGGACAGATGGTCGCGCCCTTGCTTGGTGGGTGGCGTTCTGTCTTCTACATCACTGGTGGACTGGGTCTGGTTGTGGCGGTTTTGATCTATTTTGGCGTAAAGGACATGCCTCGCGGCAAGGCAGAACCCGAGTTTGAGGGTGTGTCTGAAATAGCGACCTTCCGCTTCTCCTGGGCGGAAGCAAAAGAGATATTCAAGAAACGGACGATGTGGTTTGTCTTTCTCCAGGGCTTTGCTGGCGTTTTTCCCTGGAATGTGATCATTTTCTTCTTTTTCGGCTATCTCGAAACCGAACGTGGCTATGATCGCGCCGCGATCACCAGTACCATGATGCC
>JBAVVF010000464.1:0-4259 GCA_049697155.1 Anaerolineales bacterium | reverse complement strand
GTCCTTGGGGTTGAGCATCGCGATCGCGGCCGAGACGACCTGGGGATTCTTCATCACCAGATCGGCAATCGCGCCCAGCCCGCCGGCCTGTGCCCCGCCACCGCCGCCAGGACCTCGGCGTCCCGCGCCGGCCACAACAGATAGTCGGCCGCGCCCAGGCGAAAGGCCTGGATGATGTCGTGTTCCTGGCCTTTGGCGGCAATCACCAGCAAAGGCACATTCACGCCCTGCGAGGCAAGGGCCACCAGCAGGTCCTTGGCGCTCAGGCCGGGAAGGTTCAGATTGGCAATGATCAGGTCGGGAGGGGCAAGCAGAGCTTTCTTGATGGCGGAAGAAGCATCAGCCACCACATCCACATGATACCCCATCGATGTGAGGGCTTGGCGGGCAATTAAGTCACTAACTTCAGGATCGTGTTCAACGAGTAAGATGCGGTCCCCAGCGGAAGCCATGGATTCACTCTCTTGATAGTATTGTTCTTCCTGATTTTCATTGTAACACTCTTTATCTCAAAATGCGTTTAACCCCGGCATTGTTATGCTATATCAATGAATATGCAAAATTGCGCCGGAAGTCCGGCGCAATTTTCTTTCAATTCCATGACATTTAGAGTTCAAATACCGGACGTGTCTGACCGGTGATGAGGCCGCGGTGATTTTTGATGGGTTTGATCGGTCCAAACGACACCAGGGCCTGCTCCTGTTCCGGGGAGAGCGCGCCCAGCTGACGCAGAACCTCCAGGGCCACCGCCGGCCGGACGCGGACACTGTGAGTCAGGTCGAGGGCCGTCCGGGACGGATCGCCATCGGCGACCTTGAGCGCGATCCCAACACCCTGTGAATCAGGACCCAGCACGCCAGGCAGCAGCCCGATCAGCTGATACCCCTCGGCGCCGCGTTTGCAGACGATCTTCCCGGCCCCTGCTCGCATTAGTTGCTCGTCGAACTCGCCAAAGGCACTGACCATTTCCGGGTGGGCCGTCATGGCGGAGGTGATCTTGCGGCAGGCCGCGGCGCGGGCTTCCGAAAGTTCGCGCGGATCGCAGAGGCGCGCCATGCCCAGCGCGGCGTGATAGAGCGGCATGGCAAAGTTCGGAGCCGAACAGCCGTCGACGCCGATCTCGATCTCTTCGACCGGCAGCTGGCACATCTCCGCCAGAGTCGCGAGGATATCCTGCTGGATGGGATGCTCAAGATCGAGATAATTTTCCAGCGCCAGGCCGCGCATCTTTGCGTACGCCAGCATGGCCGAGTGCTTGCCGGAACAATTATTCTGATTGGGAGTCGGCTGCTGATTGCCGGCGATCAGCGACTTGAACGCCTCCACGTCGCCGGGCATATGCACGCCGCACTGCAGATGACTTTCCCCCACGCCGATCTTCTTCTGGATGCCCATGACCGTCTGCACATGCAGGTCACTGCCCTCGTGCGAGGCGCAGGAGATCGAAAGCTCGCGGGGCGTAAATCCGAAATGCTCCACGCCGCCGCGTTCGACGAAGGGCAAGGCCTGAAAAGGTTTTGCGCTCGAGCGCAAAAAAGCGACCGTCTGCGGGTCGCCATAGGATGCAATCAGCCTGCCATTCGAAGCCACGACGGCAATGGAACCGTAGTGAATCGATTCGACAATATTCCCCCGGGTTACTTCAAGAAGCGGCTGCAGCATAATTATTCGTCCAGGAGATGACGGGAACTCGAATGATAGTGTCGGGCATAGTACTGATTCAGGCCGAAGCGCAGCCGGTGCGCATATTGTTTCTGCCGGGCCGCCGGCGCCTTGAAATCCTTCAGGAGCTGGTCAGCCAACTTATCAATGGCCGGGGTGGCGGCCTTCTTGCTGCCAAGCTTTTCCACCCTATCATGGATGCGCTTGAGGATATCGAGCTGCGTTCGGACGACCTGCGGGGTGACAGCCCCCCCGCGCCCGCTGACAATTGTGAAACCTTTGTATTCAGGCTCCAGCAGGAGCTTCAGGGTCTGCATCCATTCGGTCAGGTCGGCGTAGGCCAGGAAGGGAGGCTGGCCCTTCAGCACTGCATCGCCCACAAAGACCACTTTTTCATCCGGCAGGACCACCCAGATCGCGCCCGATGAGGGGCCGGGATGGCTCTCGAGCAGGATGGGCGTATCCCCCCAGTGCAGGGTCATCTTTTGGAGAAAAGAGATCTCCGGCGGTGCCCAGCGGACGCTCCCCAGGCCGGGGATGGCTTCCCAGTTCGCGCCGGTCTCATCGCCCTGGGCCTTGAACGTGTTTGGACGATTGCGAAATGCCTGCGCAGTTTTCTCGTGGGCGATAACCGTGCAGTCCATGGCGCGGACACCCAGAGTGCGGTCGGGATGCGCATCCAGGTTGACGAGGACGCGTTCGGGTCCGCCGCCCATGCCCATCAGCGATGCCCGCCACGTGCGTCCATCTTCCGGCGCGGGCGGCGCGTCGATCTGAACCAGGCCGCGCGGCTGGGTGATGACCGCCAGTGTCACGCCCAGATATCGATCTTCGATGTAAACATTCTTTGCAATTGCGTCCATCAATCAGTGCTCCTGTTTGCTTTGATATTCCAGGGAAACGTATCTACTCCGCCGCGCGGGCCAGCTGTTCCGGCGTCGCCACCGGGAACGTAAAGTGGAAGGTGGAACCTTTGCCCGGCTCGCTCTCGACCCAGATCCTGCCGCCGTGCCCATTCACAGCCAGACGACAAAATGCCAGTCCAATGCCGAGACCGTTTGCCATATTGCTGCCGCGCAGACGCGTGTACTTGTCGAAAATGCGGTCGCGCTCGGCAGCCGGGATTCCGGGACCGTCATCCTTCACCCAGATGTGCACCCAGTCCGCCTCGTGAGACGCCCCGACTTCAAGCAGCCCTTCAAGCGGCATGAACTTGACGGAGTTTTCCATCAGGTTGATCAGCACCCGCCGGGACATATCCTCATCGACCCAGATGGCCGGAAGCTTCTTCGGAAGTGCGGTGACAATGTTCTGCCGGCGGCCTCTGGCGGCCGGCTCGACGTCGAGCACGGCTTTGGCGATCAAAGGAATGGGATCGACAACCTTCTGGTCTGCCACCGGCTGACCGGATTCGAGCCGGCTCACGTCCAGCAGGGAGCTGACGAGGCGCTGGATCCGGTCCGTTGAGTTCTCGGCAATTTTCAGGACGGTCAGGATGGTTTCCTTGTCCTCTTCCGGGACCAGGCTAAACAAAACATCCAGACTCGAGACAATATTCCCGAGCGGCGAACGCAGATCGTGATAGATCATGGCCGTCAGGTCGTCACGCAGGCCATCCAGCTCCTTGCGCTCGGTGATATCGCGCAGGATCCACTGGATCGAATCGGTCTCCTCGAACTCCACGCGGCGGGCGTGCACTTCGATGGGAGTATGCGAGTCGTCTGCGCGGCGCAGGGTTGATTCGTAGGAGCAGGTCCGGTTTTCACGCAGGATTTCGAACCCCCGGCCGGTTCGATGCCAGTTCACTTCATGGAGCTGGTCAATCGCCAGTCCGCGCAGCTTCTCATCGTTATACCCGCTCAGCAAAGTGGCCTGACGGTTGGCTTCCAAAATGCGTCCATTCCAATCCGTGATCAGGATCGGGTCGATGCTGTCCTCGAACAATTCATGATAACGCTGGTGGGCGGCCTGCAGGCGCTCGAAGAGCTGCGCGTTCTGAATGGTCGAGCCCGCCAGGCCGCCGATGCCGGTCATGACCAGCAGCGCGTCGGGGTCGAAGGAGCGGCCGATCGGATTGATCGCCTCGATCACGCCGATCACGCGTCCCTGAGACTGGATCGGCGCGACGACGAAGGCCCGCATCTCGATGCCCCCGAACTGGTCCGACTGGCTGTAATTTTTATCCTGGCTCACATCAGGTACGACAAGGCCGCGTCCCTCGCGCACCACCGCCCCGACGATCCCCTGGACGGTCGCGATCTTGCGTCCAATGATATTGCCTGCGTTTTGTCCTGCGGCAGCGCGATAGACGATATGCTCGCCATCCAGCATGCCCAATGCCACGGTCTCCACCTGCAAGGCCTGCAGCATCTGGGTCAGGATGCGCTGGTAGACATCCTCCATGCGCAGGGAGGCGTTCATCGCGGCCGCGCCTTCCGCCAGGGCGGTCATGACCCGTGCCTGGCGCTGGCTCTCGGTATACAAACGGGCATTCAACACCGCGATCCCGGCCTGATCGGCAATGGACTGCATCAGATCGAGCTGTTCCTCCGAAAAGGCATTTGGAGCCGGATGGACCAGGGTCAGCACCCCCACCA